>NZ_JBHMIM010000035.1:0-75900 GCF_048060115.1 Micromonospora sp. LOL_023 | reverse complement strand
GCCGGCTGGGCAGGCTGAGCCGGCTGGGCAGGCTGAGCCGGCTGGGCAGGCTGAGCCGGCTGGGCAGGCTGGGCAGGCTGGGCCGCAGGATCAGCCAGGGACGCTGCCGGCGGTCCCGGGCACCGCCCGGGGGGTGGCACGCGCACCGCTGCGCGGCGTCGCGGCCGTGCCGGGCCAGGGTTCGGGTGCCGGGCGGGGGCCGGGGTCGCGACGCCGGCGTGGTTGGCCCGGTCTCGGACTGCTGCGGCCAGGCGGGCGTACGGGTGGCCGGGTGGGGGCGCACGGCTACCCGGGTCGCCGTGGCGCGCCCCGGTGGAGTCCGGTGGCGGTGGCGCTGATCGTCTTCGGCGTCTTCTTCGCCGGCTTCGGCTTCGAGCGGGTCACCGGGACGCCGATGACGCGCTGGCTGCCGGGCGCGGACCGGCACTCGGTCCGGGACCATCCGCCGATGGGTGCCAGCGACCCGGTCAGTCTGAACATCCCGGCGTTGAACCTGCAGGCCGCCGTGCACGATGTCGGCCTGAGCGAGGACGGCACGATCGAGGTGCCGGAGCTGAACCGGCACAACGAGGCCGGCTGGTACGTGGCGAGCCCGTCCCCGGGGGAGAACGGGCCGGCCGTCATCGTCGGCCACGTGGACACCCGTACCGGCCCGTCGGTGTTCCATCAGGCGGGCACGCTGCATCCGGGCGCGCAGATCCAGGTCCGGCGGATGGACGGGTCGGTGGCGGTGTTCGAGGTCACGTCGGTGGAGCAGTTCGACAAGTCGTCGTTGCCGGTGGACCGGGTGTACGCCGACTTCAGCCGCCCCGGGCTACGCCTGATCACCTGCGGCGGCCGGTGGGTCGGCGGGTCGACCGGGTACGCGGACAACGTGGTCGTGTTCGCCGCCCTGGTCGACGCCCAGGACGGCTGATCAGCCCATGATCGCGACGATCTTGCACTTATCGACGGACAATTTGGACAAAAGCTCTCGATAAGTGCAAGATCGTCGCGATCATGCCGTCAGGCGACGGCTTCGGACTCGGACAGGTCCAGCCAGTCCGCCCAGCGCGGGTCCGGTGCCCGGTGACCGAGGACCCGCCAGGCGTTGCCTTTCGGTGCGGCGGGTGCCGTCTGCAGGCGCCAACCGAGCTCGGCCGGGGTCCGGTCGCCCTTGGTGTGGTTGCACCGGGCGCAGGCGGCGACGACGTTCTCCCAGACGTGCCGGCCGCCCCGGCTGCGCGGAAACACGTGGTCGATGGTTTCCGCCGCGCCCCGGCAGTAGGCGCAGCGCCAGCCGTCGCGGGCGAAGATGGCCCGGCGGGACAGGCCGACGTGGGTACGGTAGGGCACCCGGACGTAGCGGGTCAGCCGCACCACCGACGGGACGGGCAGGCGGGTGCGGGCACTGTGCAGGATGCCCTCGCCATCGGCGACACACACCGCCTTCGCGGACAGCACCAGGATCGCGGCACGGCGGACAGAGACGACACACAGCGGCTCGTACGTGGCGTTGAGCACCAACGATCCGGAGCCCACCGTGGGTCGTATGTCAGGCATCCCGTTCACCCTCTCGGCTGTGTTCCCGCCCGCTCCCAGTGCCGACCACCACTCGTCCCGATCCGACCCTCGAACCGGTGCGTGCGCTGGCGAATCGCCAGCGCCCGTGCGCCAATAGTCCCCGATTGATGACCCGATTGCACGTACTATTCGGACCTGCTCCCTCAGGCGTTCGGCGGATGGTGAGCGGATGCCCCGTTCTGCCGGGTTCCACCGGACGGTGCGGGTCGGCCGTCGATCGGCGGGCACCGTGCGGTACTACATGACGGTGAACCTGAGCGTGGTGCCCTCGACGAGCCCCGAGCCGACAGAGAGCCCGGTCTGCCCGGGCGACGATCCGGTCTGCCACCAGGTCTTCGACTGGACCGGCCTGGCCTGGCTGGCCGACGGAAGCTTCTACCTGCTGGTCAAGCCGATCCGGATCGTGCTGATCGTCGTCGCGGCGGTGGTGATCCGCCATCTGCTGCACCGGGCCATCCGGCGGCTGGTGAACAGCACCTCGACGCTGACCGGGCCGACGATCCTGCGTCCGCTGCGGGAGCGGGTTCCGGCGGCCGGGAGCCCGGCGATGCCCGAACGCCGCCGCCAGCGCGCCGAGGCGATCGGATCGGTGTTGCGCAGCCTGGTCAGCGCAATGGTGTTCGCGCTCGCGGTGCTGCTGGTGCTCAGCGAGCTGAGCTTCAACCTGGCTCCGCTGCTGGCCAGCGCGGGCATTGCCGGCCTGGCCCTCGGCTTCGGCGCTCAGGCGTTGGTGAAGGACCTGATCGCCGGGCTGTTCATGCTTCTGGAGGACCAGTACGGGGTTGGCGACACGGTCGATCTGGGTGAGGCGACCGGCGTGGTCGAGGCCGTCGGCCTGCGGATCACCACCGTGCGCGACAGCAGAGGCGTGCTCTGGTACATCCGCAATGGGGAGATCATCCGGGTCGGCAACAAGAGCCAGGGTTGGGCGATGGTGGTGGTCGACATGCCGATCGGCTTCGCCGACGCCGAGCAGGCGACGGCGGTGCTACGTACGGCTGCGCTGACAGTGGCGGCGGACAACGAGTTCGCGAGCCATTTCGTCGAACCACCCGATGTGCTGGGCGTGGAGCAACTCACCGTGGACGGGGCGGTGATCCGTACGGTCGCGAAGACCACCGCCGAAGGCCAGTTCGCGGTCGGTCGGGAACTGCGCCGCCAACTGGCCGCCGCCCTGCAGACCTCGGGGATCTCGGCGCAGATCGCGGTCGGGCGGATGTTCGTCGCGCGTGGGTCGGCAGCCGGGCAGGAGGAAACCGGCCAGGGCGGGGCGACCTGATCCGGCCAGCCCATGGACCGGGTCCGATGGGCCGACAAGCAGGGACGATGCGCCAGATGGCGATCTGGTTGTCATCCGTTCGTTCAGTCAGGGTCCCGACAAAATAGCCGTTCACACTAGCCAGATCTCACCCGATCGGGCATGATCCGGGACGAGTGTCATCGGAGTGTCACCGCCACTTCGCTCAGCCGTACGTCCGGGACGTTCCCCGGCGGTGCCTGCCACGAGCGGGTCCGCCGAGAACGATGGAGGCGCCGTCCGTGTCCGACGAGACACACACCGCGGAGAATCCGGCCACCTTCCGCGAGGTGTTCGCCACGCGGGAGTTCCGTTTTCTCTTCGCCTCGATGTCGTTGTCCTGGATCGGCGACTACATCGCGAAGGCGGCGGTCACTGTCCTGGTCTACAGCGAGACCGAGTCCGTGGCGCTGTCGGCAGCCGCGTTCGCGATCAGTTTCCTGCCCTGGCTGGTCGGCGGCCCGTTGCTCAGTACGGTCGCCGAGCGGTACCCGTACCACCGGGTCATGATCACCACCGATCTCATCCGGATGGTGCTCATCGGTCTGGTCGCCCTGCCTGGGCTGCCCGTGTGGGCCATGCTCGCGCTGCTGTTCTGCGCCACCCTGGCCAGCCCGCCGAACCAGGCGGCCCGGTCCGCGCTGATGCCGACCGTGCTGACCGGCGACCGCCTGATCGTCGGTCTCTCGCTCAATGCGAGCACCGCTCAGCTGGTCCAGGTCGGCGGATACGTCGCCGGGGCGGCCATCGCCTCCGCCAACCCACGGGCGGCGCTGGTGGTCAACGCCGTCACCTTCGCCGCCTCGGCGCTGGCGATCCGGCTCGGAATCCAGCCCCGGCCCGCCGCGAGCGCGCCGGAGCGCCGTCAGCCACTGCTGCGGGAGACCGCAGACGGCTTCCGACTGGTCTGGCGCACCGACGTGCTGCGGGCGATCGCGATCCTGGTCTGTTCCGTCCCGCTGTTCGCGATCGTGCCGGAAGGGTTGGCCGCGGCCTGGGCCGACCAGCCGGGGATCTCGGACTCGGAGCGTGGCCTGGCCCAGGCGATGATCATGGCGGCGAGTCCGGCGGGCTACATCCTCGGCGGTCTGATCATCGGACGGTTCGTACGTCCTGACCGCCGTCGACGGCTGATCCGCCCGTTCGCGGTGCTCGCCCCGGTCGCGCTGGTCCCGACACTGTTCGACCCCAGCCCGCCGGTGGTGGCCGCGCTGGCGGGGCTCTGCGGCTTCGCGGTCGCCGGCCTGTTGCCGGTCGCCAACGGGTTGTTCGTCCGGGCGCTGCCGCACGGCTACCGGGCCCGGGCCTTCGGCGTTATCGCCACCGGGATGCAGCTGGGTCAGGGAGCCGCCGTCCTGATCACCGGGTTGCTCGCCGACCGGTTCGACATCCCGACGGTGGTGGGGATCTGGAGCCTGGCCGGGGCCGTGGTGGTCTCGCTGCTGGTGCTTCGCTGGCCCAGCGCCGAACGCTTCGACGTGGCGATCGCCGCGGTCGCCTCAGCCCCCGCCCCGGATTCCGCGGCCTCCTCCCCTGCCGCCGGCTCGGCGCCGTCGTCGTCGGCGCCCTCGCCCGGTGCCGGGCCCGCGGTGCCACCGGCCCGGGTGGGGCAACCTGCGCACGGGAGCGACCAGGCCGACACCGACGGTACGGGGCAACAGCCACCGAGCGAGGTTGGCCGGATCTGAGCTGCGGCAGATGAGCCGCAGGGCACCGGGCCCGGTCGGTCACCGCCCGGCTGGCAGGATGTAGTGGTGACAGCGTCAGATCCCGCCAACGGCACGACCGGCGCGACGCCGGCGGCCAGCGACCCCGCTGCGACGTTCTTCGCCGCGATCGGCGGCGAGCCCGCGTTCCGGCGCCTCGTCGACGAGTTCTACGCGGGCGTGGCCACCGATCCGGTCCTGCGGCCGATGTATCCCGAGGAGGATCTCGGACCCGCCGCGGACCGACTGACCCTGTTCCTGATGCAGTACTGGGGCGGTCCGGGGACCTACTCGGAGCAGCGCGGGCACCCCCGACTGCGAATGCGGCACGCTCCGTACCGAATCGGCGCGGCCGAGCGCGACGCATGGCTGGTGCACATGCGCCGCGCGGTCGACCGGCTCGACCTGCATCCCGAACTGGCCGGGCTGCTCTGGGACTACCTGGAGCGGGCCGCATACTTCATGGTCAACGAGATGGACCCGTCGGTCCCACCCGGGCGAAACCTGCCCGCCGGCTGATCGGGCCCGCCGGACGGTCGGGCCCGGCACTGCCGCCGGCGCGGTCCGGCTAGAGTAGGGCACCCTCGTCGTGCAGCCAGTCGACGAAGGTGGTTGCCACGACGGCTCCGGCGTCCAGCATCTCGACCAGCAGCGCGTCGTGGACCCCGGCGGCCAACGGCACCTGCATCTCGGCGTAGATCGGCAACTGGCCCCGATCGGTAGGGTCGCCGACGTATGCCTTGCAGAACCGTTGGGTGTGGTTCCACTCGTTGACCACCCGGTAGGCGCGGTCGGCCCAGTCCGGCGGGACGGTCGGGTGGGGGCGGGTCCGCACCACCAGGATCTCGTCGTCCGGGCCCTCCAGGGTGAACAACACGGCGTGTCGTTCCCACATCGCCAACAAGCTGCCGTCGCCGTCGGCGAGATACCGGATGTCCAGCCGATCCAGCGCCTCGCCGATCCGGCGCAGGTTCACCGGCGTGGGCTGCGGGGCGAGTTCCTTGCCCCCGGCTGCGACGCCCCCGGCGGCGACGGGCGACGGGACCGGGCACGGCAGCCCGGCTGATCTGGCCGGCCCGAAGTCGGCCGGTGCCCGGGGCGGCTGCTCCGGCGCTCGGGGCGCCGGTAGCCCCAACCGGACGCTGCTATCTACTACCGACCTGCTTCGGGTATCCGGCTCACCGGCATCTACGTGACCGGAGCGCCACGACCACCACGGCATTTCGCGCACCTCACTCCCCAGCGGATCCGAGCGCCTACATTGCGTTGGATCCGAGGCACGACGGTACCCGGATAGCTGTGCCGAGACACCCCCCCACCGACCTCCCTGAACCAGAGGGACTAGCAGCCATCATCCGTTCGGATGAACGATCATCGGCGATAGGGCTAAAGTGTTAACTCTTTGTATCCAAGCAACCCCGAACGGGGCCTCAAGCGCTACCCAACTTCCTACTATCCTGACCCGAACCACTGCCGATCCTGACGCGTTGCCGAGAAACCCCATCCGTACCACCGCCTGCACCATGGCCTGTCGGACCTCGATCCGCCGCGCCGGCCCGTCGTCGGCCGTCACCACGATCGCGACGTGGTCGAGCAGGGCGTCTCGAAGCGCGCGCTGACCCACCGCCCGACCGCCTACGCCCTGGGTTTCGGCGGCCCGCAACGTGCCCGCCGCCGCCGCCGCGACCCGCCGCAGGTCGTCGACCGGCACCGATTCCACAGTCCGGGCCGGGCCCGAAGGCAGTGCCCACCGCCAATTACCGTCCCGGCCCGCCGGCATACCCGGATCGCCGGCGGCGAGACAGCCGAGCAACTCGGCGGCGGACACGGTGACATCGCCCGGCCCCGGCCCGGCGACGGTCCGCTGCACCAGCACCGACCAGGGCAGTCGCGCCCAGAGCTCGGTCCGACCGGAGTCAGCCGAGCGCAGCCGCACGACGGCGGCGCTGTCCAGTCGGGTCAACCGGGCCAGGAACGCCCCGGCGTCGGCGAGTCCACCGAGACCGTGGTGGTCCGCCGGCCCCCCGGCCACGGATGAACGTCCGCTCATCACGCACCGGTGGTGTCGGCCGGTCGCACGTACGGCTGCAGGAAGGCCCGCTCGGCGTCGGTCAGCCGCCGGGGGCGACCCCGACTCAGGTCGAACGGCACCAGGACGGAACAGGCCCGGCTGACCAACTGGTCGCCGTCGAACATCTCGTACGCCACCGTGAACCGCGACGGCCGGACCTGCTCGATCCACAGCTCGATCCGCACGCTCGGTGCCTGCTCGGCGCTGGCCCGACCCAGCCGGTAGTCCACCGGCCGCAGATAGTCGATCTCGTGGCGGTGGATGAGCACCCCGTCGGCGAACGAGGAGACACCCCAGGCGTGCCCGCCGGAGAACATCAACGCCACCCGCGCCTCCTCGTAGAGGGTGAGGAAGCGGGAGTTGTTGAGGTGCCCGTACGCGTCGAGGTCGGACCAGCGCAGCGCGGCGTGGAACGTGTACCGCTGGCCGCCACCGAGCGATTCGGTGGCGGCCGGCGCAGGACCAGCCAGCGCAGGACCAGCCTGCACCGAATCAGTCACGGGTCAGCTTGCGGTAGGTCACCCGATGCGGCCGAGCCGCCTCGGCGCCCATCCGGTCGATCTTGTTCTTCTCGTACGACTCGAAGTTGCCTTCGAACCAGAACCACCTGGCCGGGTCGGTGTCGTCGCCTTCCCAGGCCAGGATGTGCGTCGCCACCCGGTCCAGGAACATCCGGTCGTGCGAGATGACCACCGCGCACCCGGGGAACTCCAGCAGGGCGTTCTCCAGGCTGGACAGCGTCTCCACGTCCAAGTCGTTGGTGGGCTCGTCGAGCAGGATGACGTTGCCGCCGATCTTCAGGGTGAGCGCCAGGTTGAGCCGGTTGCGTTCACCGCCGGAGAGCACCTTGGTCGGCTTCTGCTGGTCCGGACCCTTGAAGCCGAACGCGGCCACGTACGCCCGCGACGGCATCTCGACCTTGCCCACCATCAGGTGGTCCAGGCCGTCGGAGACGACCTCCCACACCGTCTTGCTGCTGTCCAGCCCGGAGCGGTTCTGATCGACGTAGGACAGCTGTACGGTCTCGCCGACCCGGACCTGGCCGCTGTCCGGCTGCTCCAGCCCGACGATCGTCTTGAACAACGTGGTCTTGCCGACGCCGTTCGGACCGATGATGCCGACGATGCCGTTGCGCGGCAGCGAGAAGCTCAGATCGTCGATCAGGATCCGGTCGCCGAAGCCCTTCTTCAGCCCCACCGCCTCGATGACGGTGTTGCCCAGCCGCGGCCCCGGCGGGATCTGGATCTCCTCGAAGTCCAACTTGCGGGTCTTCTCCGCCTCGCTGGCCATCTCCTCGTAGCGGTCGAGCCGCGCCTTGGACTTGGTCTGGCGGGCCTTCGCGTTGGAGCGCACCCACTCCAGCTCCTCGGTGAGCCGCTTCTTCATCTTGGCGTCGCGGCGGCCCTCGACCGCCAGCCGAGCGGCCTTCTTCTCCAGGTACGTGGAGTAGTTGCCCTCGTAGCCGACGGCCCGGCCGCGGTCGAGTTCCAGGATCCAGCCGGCCACGTTGTCCAGGAAGTACCGGTCGTGGGTGATCGCGATCACGGTGCCGGCGTACTTGGCGAGGTGCTGTTCCAACCAACTGACGCTCTCGGCGTCCAGGTGGTTGGTGGGCTCGTCGAGCAGCAGCAGATCCGGCGCTTCGAGCAGCAGCTTGCACAGCGCGACCCGGCGTCGCTCGCCACCGGACAGCTGGGTCACGTCGGCGTCCGGCGGCGGACAACGCAGCGCGTCCATCGCCAGGTCGAGCTTGGAGTCGATGTCCCATGCGTCGGAGTGGTCCAGCTCCTCCTGCAGCCGGCCCATCTCGTCCATCAGCTCGTCGGAGTAGTCCGTCGCCATCTGCTCGGCGATCTTGTTGAACCGTTCGAGCTTGGCCTTGGTCTCGGCGACGGCCTCCTCGATGTTGCCGAGGACGGTCTTGGCGTCGTTGAGTGGCGGCTCCTGCGACAGCATGCCGACGGTGTAGCCGGGCATCAGCCTGGCCTCGCCGTTACTCGGGCGGTCCAGTCCTGCCATGATCTTGAGCAGGCTGGACTTACCGGCACCGTTCGGGCCGACCACACCGATCTTGGCGCCGGGCAGGAAGCTGAGCGTCACGTTGTCCAGCACGACCTTGTCGCCGTGCGCCTTACGCGCCCTCTCCAGGACGTAGATGTACTGGGCCACGGTGCGGCCTACCTCCAGAACTCTCGTGGAACCCGCTGCCTACCGGCGTCGCGTGGACCTCGATGGTCCCGCCCACGCCCGTGCAGCGGGCACGCTGGGCTACGGTTCGTACGCCGTCGTCAATCCTGACAGGTCCGGGGCCCCGACCGCACCTCACCCCACCGCGGAACCCGCCGCGGACGACGCCGAATTCGCCGACCGCGTCGCGCCCGATGGTTTCGGTGTGCTGATCAGCGGGGCATCAAGAGGGGGACGGGGGTTCACCCGCCTGGCTCGCACAGTACGCTCATGGCGGTCCCGTAATCACCGGAGGTGTACGGAACGTGACGGTTCGGAGCTCTTTCGTTGTGGTCGCCAACCGCCTGCCGGTGGATGAGGTGACCACGCCCGAGGGTCGCCAGTGGCGACGCAGCCCGGGCGGTCTGGTGACCGCGCTGCACCCGGTACTCGCTCAGCACAAGGGCACCTGGGTCGGCTGGGCCGGCGGTGCCGGCGCCGCCCCGGAGCCCTTCGACCTGGAGGGAATCCGGCTGCACCCGGTGCCGCTGAGCGCCGAGGAACTAGAACGCTACTACGAGGGCCAGTCGAACGCCACCATCTGGCCGCTGTACCACGACGCGGTCGAGACCCCCGCCTTCAAACGTCGCTGGCGCGAGGCCTACCGGGTGGTCAACGCCCGGTTCGCCGAGGCGGCGGCGGAGGTCGCCGACGAGGGCGCCACCGTCTGGGTGCAGGACTACCAGCTGCAGCTGGTGCCGTCGATGCTCCGGGAGATCCGTCCGGATCTGCGGATCGGGTTCTTCCTGCACATCCCGTTCCCGCCGATCGAGCTGTTCATGCAGATGCCGCAGCGGGCGGAGATCCTGCGCGGGCTGCTCGGCGCCGACCTGGTCGGGTTCCAGCAGCGACTGGCCGCGCAGAACTTCGTCCGGCTGGCCCGCCACCTGCTGGGGCTGCGCTACGAGGGCCAGATGATTCAGGTCGACGGCCGTAAGGTCAAGGCCGGGGCGTTCCCGATCTCGATCGACGTGCCCGAGATGGAGCGGATGACCCACGATCCCGCCGTGGAGGCGCGGGCCAAGCAGATCCGCGCCGAGCTCGGCGACCCGGAGACCGTCATCCTCGGCGTGGACCGACTGGACTACACCAAGGGGATCGAACTCAGGCTGAAGGCCTTCCGTGAACTTCTTGCTGACGGAAAGCTGACAGTCCCCGAGGCGGTTATGGTGCAGGTCGCCACGCCGAGCCGCGAGCGTGTCGAGCACTACCAGGCACTTCGGGTCAAGGTTGAGCGCGAAGTTGGTCGGATTAATGGCGAATTCGGCCGGGTAGGTGTGCCTGCGGTGCACTACCTCCACCAGTCGTACAGTCGCAGTGAACTCGCCGCGCTCTACCGCGCGGCCGATGTGATGATGGTGACACCACTGCGAGACGGAATGAACCTGGTGGCCAAGGAGTACGTCGCAGCCCGCGCGGACACCGGCGGGGCCCTCGTACTCAGCGAGTTCGCCGGTGCCGCCACGGAGCTGCGTCAAGCGTTTCTGTGCAACCCGCACGACCCGGACGGAGTCAAGGACGCGTTGCTGCGGGCGGTACATGTCGACAGCTCCGAGTCCCGGCGGCGAATGCGGATCATGCAACGCCACCTGCGGACCCATGATGTCGGCCACTGGGCCCGCTCCTTCCTCACAGAACTCGGTGTGCCCGAGACGGAGGAATGAATGAGAACGTCCGTCCTTGACGGGGACGTACGCGCGGTCGCGGATCGGATCGATCCCGAGCTGCGCGCGGCGATCGGGCGGATCGCCCGGATGCCGATACTTCTGGTGGCCTGTGACTACGACGGCACCCTCGCACCGATCGTCGAGGATCCGACCAAGGCCGTGCCGCTGCCGGAATCGGTGGCGGCGGTACGCGCCCTCGCCGCGCTGCCGCAGACCACCGTCGCGGTGGTCTCCAGCCGGGCACTGCGCGACCTGGCCGCGCTCTCCCGGCTGCCCAGCGAGGTCCACCTGGTCGGCAGTCACGGATCCGAGTTCGACATCGGTTTCGTCGAGCGGCTGGCCCCCGAGCAGTTGCAGGTGCACTCGCAACTCAAGCGGGAGCTGCGGCAACTGATCAAGGAGCAGCCCGGTGCCCGGCTGGAGGTCAAGCCGGCCAGCGTCGCGGTACACACCCGAGGTGCCGACCCGCAGGTCGCCGCAGCGGTCGTCGAAGCGGTTCGAGCCGGTCCGGCGAGCTGGCCAGACGTCACCGTGACCCAGGGCAAGGAGGTCATCGAGCTGTCGGTGGTCGCCACCGACAAGGGCACCGCCCTGGATCAGATCCGCACCCAGACATCGGCCAGCGGGGTGCTCTTCATCGGTGACTCGGTCACCGACGAGAGCGCCTTCGCCAACTTGCACGGCCCCGACGTCGGCATCAAGATCGGCGACGGTGAGACCCGGGCCGACTTCCGGGTGGCCGAGCCGATCGACGCCGCCCGGGTGCTCGGCGTACTGCTGGAGACCCGGCGAAACTGGCTCTACGGCGAGCACGCCGTGCCCATCGAGCGGCACTCGATGCTCGCCAACGGGCGCACCATCGCGCTACTCACCCCCGACGCCAAGGTCACCTGGCTCTGTCACCCCAAGCCGGACTCGTCGGCGATCTTCGCCGACCTGCTCGGCGGTGCCCCGGCCGGGCATTTCACCGTCGCACCGGCCCGTGGTGGGCTGCCACTCGGCCAGCGCTACCGGCCCGGCACGATGACCGTGGAGACCCGCTGGTCCGGGCTGACCGTCACCGACTGGCTCGACTGCCCGCCCGCCGACCCGGCCGCCGGCGACACCGTGGTGCCGGAAGCCGACTCCACCCTGGTCCGGGTGCTCACCGGCACCGGGCAGGCCCAGCTGGAGTTCGCCCCCCGGCCGGAGTTCGGTCAGGTCGCCGTCCAGCTCCAGCCGCTCGGCGACGGACTGCTGGTGCTCGGATCCAACGAACCAGTCGCCCTCTACTCCCCGGGCGTGGAATGGAAGGTCGTCGACGACGGCGGCCGGGAAACCGCCCGCGCGCTGGTCGACCTGGCCACGCTCGGCGGTGCACTCACCATGGAGCTGCGCTTCGGCTCGCACAGCCTGGAGCACCACAGCGACCCCGTGACACAGCGCCAGTCCGTCGCCGAGCAACCCTGGCGGGACTGGGTACGCGAGCTGCGGCTGCCCAACACCGGCCGGGAGCTCGTCGCCCGCAGCGCGCTGACCCTACGCGGACTGTGCCACGAGGCGACCGGATCGATTCTCGCCGCCGCCACCACCTCGCTGCCGGAGGAGCTGGGCGGGGTCCGCAACTGGGACTACCGCTACTGCTGGCTGCGTGACGCGGCGATGAGCGCCCGCGCGCTGGTCGACCTCGGCTCGCTGACCGAGGCGGAGGCGTTCCTGCGCTGGGTGGACGGCTGCGTCGAACGCACCGGCGGCCACCCGGAGCGGCTGCACCCGCTGTACACCGTGGAGGGCTTCGAGCTCGGTGCCGAGGCGGTCATCGACACCCTGCCCGGTTATGCCGGCTCCCGCCCGGTCCGGGTCGGCAACCTCGCCAACCACCAGCTGCAGCTCGACGTGTTCGGGCCGATCGCGGATCTGCTCGCGGTGGTCGCCGACGCCCGCGGCTCGGTCCGCGACGACGAGTGGCGGGTGCTGGAGGCGATGGTGCAGGCGGTGGAGCGCCGCTGGCACGAGCCGGACCACGGGCTGTGGGAGGCCCGGCTGGCCCCCCGGCACCACGTGTTCTCCAAGGTGATGTGCTGGATGACCGTCGACCGGGCGCTGAGAATGGTGGGCAGCCACGGCGGCGGCGAGCGGCCGGAGTGGGTCGAACTGCGCGACCGGATCGGCCGCAACGTCCTGGAGTACGGCTGGCACGACAAGGCCGGCGCGTACACGGTCGCCTACGGTGACGAGGATATGGACGCCTCGTCGCTGTGGATCGGGCTCTCCGGGCTGCTGCCCGACGACGACCCGCGGTTCCTCGCCACCGTCCTCAAGGTCGAGGCCGACCTGCGCAGCGGTCCGGTGGTCTACCGCTACCGGTGGGACGACGGGCTGCCGGGCCGGGAGGGCGGATTCCACATCTGCACCGCCTGGCTGATCGAGGCGTACCTGCGCACCGGCCGGCGCGGTGACGCCGAGGAACTGTTCGAGCAGATGATCGACACGGCCGGACCCACCGGGCTGCTGCCGGAGCAGTACGACCCGATGGCCGAGCGTGGGCTGGGCAACCATCCCCAGGCGTACAGCCATCTCGGTTTGATCCGGTGCGCACTGCTGCTGGACGACATGCTCACCCGCTGAACCACCGAAAGCCCACTGAGCCACCGAAAGTTCACTGAGCCACCGAAAGCCCGATCCGGCACGGCGTGCCGGATCGGGTTTCACCTCGGGCAGGACCGGGCTCAGCTCGCGTCGAGGCGCAACGCGGTGACCACATCGCCGACGACCACCACCGCCGGTGGACGTAGCCCGGCGGTCGCGACATCGTCGGCCACCGTGCTCAGCGTCGACGTCAGTCCACGCTGGGTGCCGGTGGTCGCCTCCTGCACCACCGCCACCGGGGTCGAGGCACCCCGGCCACCGGCGAGCAGGGCCTCGGCGATCACCGGCAGGTTCCTGAGCCCCATCAGGACGACCAGCGTGCCGCGTAGCCGGGCCAGCGCCGACCAGTCCACCAGGGAGAGCCGGTGCCCCGGCGGAAGGTGCCCGGAGACCACGGTGAACTCGTGGGCGACCCCGCGGTGGGTCACCGGGATGCCGGCCACTGCGGGTGCCGCTATCGAGCTGGTGACGCCCGGCACCACCGACACCGGCACCCCGGCGTCGACACAGGCCAGCAGCTCCTCGCCGCCACGGCCGAACACGTACGGATCGCCGCCCTTGAGCCGTACCACGGTGGCCCCGGTCCGGGCCCGGTCGACCAGAATCCGGTTGATCTCCTCCTGGGCGGCGGCCGGGCCGTACGGAATTTTGGCCGCGTCGATCAGCTCCACCCGGGCCGGCAACTCGTCCAGCAGCAGGCCGGGCACCAGCCGGTCGGCGACCACGACGTCGGCCTCGGCCAGCAACCGCCGCCCCTTGACGGTGATCAGCTCGGGGTCGCCGGGCCCGGCGCCGACCAAGATCACCTGACCCATCGGGGCCGGCCCGGGGGTCGGGGCCGGCGACACCGGCTCCGTGATGGGAATGCTGCCGTCGGCCAGCCGCTGCCCGATCGCGTCCCGGACCCGGACCGCCCGCTGCGGGTCACCGCCGCCGAGGACCGCGACGGTCACCGGCCCGTGCCGGGTGACCGCCGGAGTCCAGGCGGTCGCCTCGGTACGGTCGTCGGCCCGGACGCAGAACACCCGTCGGGGCTCCGCCGCCGCACTGACCTCGGCGGCCGCGACCGGGTCGTCCACGGCGACCTGGACCAGCCACACCTCGTCGAGGTCGGCCGGCTCGAACCGCCGAGGCCGCCAGGCCAGCCGCCCGGCGGTGGCCAGGCCCTGCAACGCCGGAGTCAGCTCCGGCGAGACGAGTAGTACGTCCGCGCCGGCGTCCAGCAGCGCCGGCACCCGTCTGGTGGCGACGGTGCCGCCGCCGACCACCAGCACCCGACGGCCGGCCAGCCACAGCCCCAGTGGGTAGAGATTCACTTCTCGGAGACCCCCGCCGAGTCGAAGGTGGCCACCTCGTGCAGCACCCGGACCGCGCTGGCGACGATCGGCCAGGCCAGCAGGGCTCCGGTGCCCTCCCCCAGCCGCAGCCCCAGATCGATCAGGGGCACCAGACCGAGCTGACGCAGACCCACGGTAGCGCCTGGCTCCGCTGACCGGTGACCGGCGATCATCGCGGCGGGGGCGGCCGGGGCGCAGGCCGCCGCCGCGAGGGCGGCGGCGACCGCGCTGACCCCGTCGACGATCACCGGTATCCGGCAGGCTGCGGCGCCGAGGATGAAACCGCACAGCGCGGCGTGCTCCAGTCCGCCGACCGCCGCCAGCACCCCGAGCGGATCGGTCCGGTCCGGCTGGTGCCGGCGCAGCGCGGCATCGACCACCGCGACCTTCCGCTGGTACGTCTCGTCGTCGACGCCGGTGCCGCGGCCGGTGACGGCCGCCGCGGTGGCGCCGGTGAAGGCGGCGATCAGGGCCGCCGCGGCGGTGGTGTTGGCGATGCCCATGTCACCGGTGAGCAGCACGCCGGCCCCGGCGGCGTGCAGATCGGCGGCGACCCGGATGCCCACCTCGACGGCGGCGCGCGCCTCGTCGAGGGTCATCGCCGGGCCGGCGGACAGGTCGGCGGTGC
Organism: Micromonospora sp. LOL_023; assembly: GCF_048060115.1. NCBI lineage: Bacteria > Bacillati > Actinomycetota > Actinomycetes > Micromonosporales > Micromonosporaceae > Micromonospora > Micromonospora sp. LOL_023. The sequence continues at coordinate 60,777 of NZ_JBHMIM010000035.1, read as the reverse complement.
CGGGCCGGACCCGGGCCTGGACCAGCCCGTCGGCGGGCTCCAGCTCGGCCGCGACACCGACGTCGACCACGGTGACACTCGCCCCGGTCTGCCGGGCGAAGGCGTTCACCACGGCACCGCCGGCGAGGAAGTTCGCCACCATCTGGGCGGTCACCTCCTGCGGCCAGCCGGTCACCCGCTGCCGGTGCACGCCGTGGTCGGCGGCGAAGATCGCTACCGCTCCCGGTTGCGGTAGCGGCGGCGGGCAGGTCCCGGCCAGGCCGGCGAGCCGGACCGACAGTTCCTCCAGTACGCCGAGCGAGCCGGCGGGTTTGGTCAGCCGGGCGTGCAGGTCCCAGGCCTGCGCCATCGCCTCGTCGTCCGGTGGTCGGATCGCCGCCAGGGTCGCGTCGAGCATCAGTCCTCCAGGGTCTTGGACAGCACGGAGAGGAACGCGTCGGTGGTGGCAGTGTCCCGTACCGCCACCCGCAGCCAGTCGGCACCCAGACCGGGGAAGGTGTCCCCTCGGCGTACCGCGTAGCCCTGTTCGCGCAGCCGTAGCCGGATCTGGTCGGCCCCGACGACGTGGAGCAGCACGAACGCGCTGGCCGGCGCGCCGGGGACGGTCACCCCGGGCAGTTCGCGCAGTCCGCGTACCAGATGTGCCCGGTCGGCGGCCAACGCGGCGGCGATGCGGCGTTCGGCCCCGACCGCCCGCCGGCTGGCGCAGACCTCGGCGGCGACCAGCGCCGGGGTGGCGACCGGCCAGAGCGGCGCGGCGGTGGCCAGCCGGCGCAGCAGCGGCCGCGGGCCGAGCAGGTAGCCGATCCGCAGTCCGGCGAGCCCCCAGGTCTTGGTGAGGCTGCGGACCACGACGAGTCCGGGTACGTCCCGGCGGGTGGCGAGGGACTGCGGCTCGCCGGCCACGCCGGCTGCACAGGTGGTGTCGGCGAACGCCTCGTCGACGACGACGGTACGGCCGGGCCGGGCCAGGGCGGCGATGGTGTCCGCGGGGTGCAGCACCGACGTGGGATTGGTCGGGTTCCCGATGATCACCAGATCGGCGTCGGCCGGGATCTGGTCGGGGTCGAGGGTGAATCCGGTGTCGGCGCGCAGCAGTACCCGGTCGACCCGGTGCCCGGCGTTGCGCAGCGCGGCCTCCGGCTCGGTGAACTGTGGATGCACCACCACGGGGCGCCGGGCGTCGCGCAACGCCTGGGCGATCAGCACGAAGCCCTGGGCCGCCCCGGCGGTCGGCAGCACCTCGTCGGGCGTCCGGCCGTGCCGGGCGGCGAGCGCCGCCCGGGCCGCCCGCTGGTCGGGATAGCGGGCGAGGTCGGCCAGGCTGGTCCGGATCGGCTCGGCCAGCCAGCGGGGCAGTTCACCCGCCCGTACGTTCACCGCGAGGTCGACCAGTCCGGGGGTGGCCTCGACGTCGCCGTGATGCCCGAGGTCGTGCTGCTGCATGTCGGGGATCATGCCGGCTGGTGGGGTGGAAATCGACGAAGGGTGACGCTTGTGACACGATTCGCCTTGTGGTGTTAATCCTTTTGGACATCTTTTATAGCTATCCGGCTTACCTTCAGGTCGTGAGGAAACGCACCCGGAATCCCGCTCGCCACGGCCGCCTCGTCCAACTGCTCCGTGCCGGTCTGATCGCAGGTGTGGTGGTTGCCGCCGCCGCGTACCCGATGGCCGCCATCGCCGGCTTGGGCGTCATCGCCAGCACCAGGGCCATCGACCAGATCCCCAGCAAGCTACGGGACACGACACCGGCCCAGACCACCTACGTGTACGCGGCCGACGGCCGGACCCTGCTGACGATGTTCTACGAGGAACACCGCAAGTACGTACCGCTGACCGAAATGTCGCCGTTCATCCAGCAGGCGATCGTCGCCTCCGAGGACAACCGCTTCTACCAGCACAGCGGGGTCGACCCCAAGGGCGTGGCACGGGCCTTCGTCGCCAACTCCCAGTCCGGCGGCGTGTCCCAGGGCGGCTCCACGCTGACCATGCAGTATGTCCGGCTGGCGCTGCAGGAAACCGCGCAGACACCGCTGGAGCTGCAGGCCGCGACCGCACAGACCCCCGGGCGCAAGATCCGCGAGATCCGGATCGCCATGGAGTTGGAAAAGCAGATGTCGAAGCCGGAGATCCTGGAGCGGTACCTCAACGCCGCGTACTTCGGCCACCGGGCGTACGGCATCTACGCCGCCTCGGAGATCTTCTTCTCCAAGGAACCCCGGGCGCTGACCGCCAGCGAGGCCGCGCTGATCGCCGGCCTGGTCAAGGCCCCCTCGGAGTACGACCCGGCCGCCTCGGACCAGGGCGCCGCGACCGAACGGCGCAACTACGTGATCGACCGGATGGCCGCCCTCGGCTACCTCTCCCCGGCGGCGGCGGAGCGTTCGAAGGCCGAGCCGATCCAACTCAACCTCAGCATCCCGCCGAACGAATGCGTCTCGGTGCCGCAGGACCACAACGACTGGGGCTTCTTCTGCGACTACCTCAAGTCATGGTGGATGGGACAGAAGGCGTTCGGTGACAGCCCGTCGGAGCGGCTGGCCAACCTGCGTACCGGCGGATACCGGATCGTCACCAGCCTCGACCCGGGCATGCAGAAGGCGGCGCAGGACCAGATCACCTCCCGCGAGTCGATCGGCAGCCCGTTCGCCCACGGTCTGGTCGCCGTGGAACCCGGCACCGGACACATCAAGGCGATGGCGCTGAACCGGACCTACTCGCTGGACCAGAGCGAGAACGGGGCCCACTCCAACCCCAGCCTGCGCGGCCAACTGAAAGGCAACTACCCCAACACGGTCACCCCGCTGCTCGGCGGCGGAGACCTGCCCGGCTACCAGGCCGGATCGACGTTCAAGATGTTCACCATGCTGGCCGCGCTGGACGCCGGCATGCCACTGCGGTCCGGCTTCAACGCGCCGCACCGGATCAACTCCATCTACGACGGCGGTGAGGGCAGCAGCAGTTGCGGCGGTCGGTGGTGCCCGAGCAACGCGAGCGGGGCGATGGCCGGCTACCACTACATGTGGTCCGGGTTCGGCAAGTCCGTCAACACCTACTTCGTCTGGCTGCTGCAGCAGGTGGGTGCCGAGAAGGCCGTACAGATGGCCGAACGGCTCGGGCTGCGCTGGCGCACCGACGTGGACAAGCGCAACGCCTCGCCGGAGCACGCCAGCAAGTGGGGCGCGTTCACCCTGGGCGTGTCCGACGTGACACCGCTGGAAATGGCGAACGCGTACGCCACCATCGCCGCCGACGGCAGCCACTGCGAGGACTCCCCGGTGGTGTCGGTGGAGAACCCGGACGGCACCCCGGTCACCTACCAGACGTTGACCGGGGTCGAGGTCGACGTGGCGACGCCGCGCTGCCACGCGGCGTTCTCGCCGGACGTGGCCCGGGCCGCCACTGACGCGGCCCGCTGCCCGGTCGGCGACCGCCCAGCCGCCGGAAGCTGCGGCGGCTGGTCCACCGCCGACAGCGTGGCCAAGGCGGTCGGGCGCCCGGTGGCCGGCAAGACCGGTACCACCGACAGCACCCGATCCGCCTGGTTCGCCGGCTACACCCCGGACCTCGCGGTGGCCAGCTTCATCGCCGATCCGGACAATCCGTTCAACGCCGTCGGCGACTGGCAGGCACAGAAGCCCGTCGACTCGGCGGCCGGCACGTTGAAGAACGCGCTCAAGGACCGGCCGGTACGCCAGTTCGCCCCGCCATCAGCCGAGATCGTCGGCTGAGTGCACCAGGAGCTGATCGGTGTCCTCCTCGGCCAACGGGGTAGCTCTGGGCATCGGCGGGTGCAGGGCGGGGTCGCCGGGGCCGGCACCGCCCCGCCCGTCCGGCACGGGACCACGGCCGTCCCCCGCCGGACCACGGCCGTCCCCGGCGGCCATCCGGCTGTCGACGCCAGCGGCGGCGGCCACCAACCGCCGGGCGATCTCCGGCGCCCCGGCCCAGTGCAGCGACAACTGGGAGGCGTGCACCCGACGCCAGACGAAGCCTTCCGGCACGCCGTTACCCCAGGTCCAGGCAGGGGTGTGACCGGCGCGCGGCGCGACGACCACCTGGTGCTGCTTGTACCCCATCACCCGGGCACCGAGCGGGGCGACCGGGGTGGCGGCCCGCGACGTCGCCTCCCGGTAGCCGACGATCATCCGGTCGGTGGTCATCGCGGCGGCGTCGAACACCTCGGCCATCGGCCGACCGTCACACTCACGAACCAACCAGAGCAGTCCGGCGCCCTCGGCCAGCACCGGCAGCCCGGCCCGGGCCAGGTCGGCCACCGCCATGGTCAGCACCCGGTTGGCCGACAGCTCCGGCAGGTAGGTCTCCGGCAGGCCACCGGGCAGCACCAGCGCGGCGGTCGCCTCCGGCAGCGACTCGTCGCGCAGCGGATCCACCGGCACCACCGCACCACCGGCAGCAGTGATCAACTCGACGGTCTCCGTGTAGCCGTAGACCAACTCGGCGGTGCCGGCCACCGCGATCACCGGACGCCGGGGCGGCGGAGGCGGCAACGGCGTACCGGCCGCTTCCGCCTCGGCCGCGAGGGCGTCTCCGGGCGACCATGCCGGCCCCGGCAGCGGTGGGGCCGACCGGGCCAGGGCCAGCACCCGGTCCAGATCCACCACCGCGTCCACCGCCTCGCCCAGCCGGCGGATCAGCCGAACCGTGTCGATGGTGTGCTGGGCCACCGGCACCACCCCGGCCGGGCGCGGAATCCCCGGGGACAGCTCACCCCGGTGCAGCGCACCGAACACCGGCACGCCGATCTCGTCGAGCGCGTCCCGCAGTACCTGCTCGTGCCGGGACGATCCGACCCGGTTGAGGATCACCCCACCGAGCCAGAGCATGTCGTCGTACGCCCGGAACCCGTGCACCAGGGCACCCACCGACTGGCCCATCGACTCGGCGTCGACGACCATCAGCACCGGCGCGCGCAGCACGGTGGCGACGGTCGCCGTCGACGCGCTGTCCGCCCGGGTGCCGAGGCTGTCGAACAACCCCATCGCCCCGGCCAGCACGGCGACGTCCGCCCCGGCCGCCCCGTGCGCCAGCAACGGACCGATCCGGCCGGTGCCCACCAGCATCGGATCCAGGTTGCGGCCCGGGCGCCCGGCCGCCGCCCCGAGGTACGCGGCGTCGGTGTGGTCCGGGCCGATCTTCAGCCCTGCGGTGCTCAGGCCGAGCCCACGCAGCGCGGCGGTCAGCCCGATCGCCACTGAGGTCTTGCCGTGTCCGGAGGCGGGGGCGCTCACCACCAGGCGGGGCACGGACGGCATCTGCGACTCCTCTGTCGTGAGGTGCGCCCGGCGGAGCCGGGCTGGAGCGGACCGTACCGCGCCGCCACGACCGACGGAGCGGTGGAACAACCGTTAGACGCTACCCGGTAGCCTCCGTGATGTGTACCGGTTCCTGCTGACCCCACGCTGGCTGGGCTACCTGGCGCTGACGCTCGTCGCCGCCGCGGTGATGGTCCAGCTCGGCAACTGGCAGCTGGACCGCTATCACCAGCGCAGCGCCGTCAACGACCGGATCGACGCTGCCGCGACGCAGACCCCGGTGGAGTTGTCGCAGCTGACCGAGGCGTTCGCGGCCGCCCCCGGTACCGCCGGCGAGCCGCCACCCGAGGCGACGACCTGGACCCGGGTCACCGCGACCGGCCGCTACGACACTGGCAACGACGTGCTGGTACGCGGCCGGACGGTGAACAGCCGGGTCGGCTTCGAGATCCTCACCCCGCTGGTGCTGGCCGACGGCTCGGCCGTACTGGTCGACCGGGGCTGGGTGCCGCCGGGCGACGGCGGGGCCGACGCCCAGCCGCAGGTGCCGGCCGCACCGACGGGTGCGGTGACCGTCACCGGGCTGCTGCGTCAGCCGGAGCGGAAGTCCGGCTCGGTCACCCGCCGCGACGGCAAGCTGGAGACCCGCCGGATCGCCCCCGCCGCCCTCGCCGCCGAGCTGCCATACCCGGTGCACGGCGGCTACCTGCTACTACAGGAGCAGGAGCCCGCCGCCGACACCGCGTTCGTCGCGATCCCGGTCCGGCACGAGAACAGCTGGCAGAACGGCGGGTACGTCGTCCAGTGGTGGATCTTCGCGGCTATGGCCCTGTTCGGCTTCGGTTGGGTGGCCCGCCGAGAGGCACATGGCCGTCGACCGGTGACCGCGGCGGACACCGCCGACCGCGTCGAGGCAGCCGACTCAGCCGACCGCGTCGAGGCAGCCGAGGGCGGCCGGGGCAACTCGACGTGAGCCACCCCGCCGAGTTGGCCCGGCGGCTCGGCACCGGCGACGCGGTGGTCGTCGGGCTCGGCGCGATGATCGGCGCCGGCGTGTTCGCCGCATTGGCACCCGCCTCGGCGGCGGCCGGTCAGTGGCTGCTCCCCGCTCTCGGGATCGCCGCCGTCGTCGCGTACTGCAACGCGATGTCGTCGGCCCGGCTGGCCGCACGCTATCCGGAGTCCGGCGGCACCTACGTGTACGGCCGGCGCCGGCTCGGCGACCTCTGGGGCCACCTGGCCGGCTGGGGCTTCGTGGTCGGCAAGACGGCCTCCTGCGCGGCGATGGCGCTCACCGTCGGCACCTACCTGGCGCCGGGGTACGCCCGACCGGTCGCGATCGCCGCGGTGCTGGCGCTCACCGCGCTGAACCTGTCCGGCGTGCACCGTTCGGTGGCGGCGACCCGGATCATCGTCGCGGTCGTGCTGGTGGTGCTGGCGGCGGTGGTCGTGACCGGCTTGCTGAGTGGCACCGCGACCGCCGGTGGCGCGACGGCGACCGGCGCGTCGGTCGACGGCTGGGGGGTGCTCCAGGGTGCCGGCCTGCTCTTCTTCGCCTTCGCCGGCTACGCCCGGATCGCCACCCTCGGCGAGGAGGTACGCGACGCGCGACGCACCATCCCCCGGGCCATTCCGGTCGCGCTTGGCATCACGCTGGCCGTCTACGCCCTGGTCGCCGGCGCGGCGCTGAACGTACTGGGATCCGCCGGGCTGGCCGACGCGACCGCACCGCTGGTCGCCGTGGTGACCGACGCCGGTGCCGGCTGGTTGGCGCCGGTGGTACGGGTCGGCGCGGCCGCCGCGGCCCTCGGTGCGCTGCTGGCGTTGATCCTCGGGGTGTCCCGGACCGTCTTCGCCATGTCCCGGGGCCGGCACCTGCCGGCCGGTCTGGACGCGGTGCATCCGCGCCGCCAGGTCCCGCACCGGGCGGAGATAGCCGTCGGGATCGCCGTCGTCGCCCTGGTCGCGGTGGCCGATCTACGGGACGCGATCGGCTTCTCCTCGTTCGGGGTGCTGATCTACTACGCGATCGCCAACGCCGCCGCCCTCACGCTGAGCCCGTCGGAAGGTGCGTTGCCGAAGGCCGTGCCGGTCGTCGGGATCGCCGGCTGTCTGCTGCTGGCCGCCACCCTGCCCGGCACGGCGGTGCTGACCGGGCTGGTGGTGTTCGCCGTCGGGGTCGTCGTCTGGTGGGCCGGTCGTGGCGTACGCGCCCGCCGACGAGCCATGTCCTAGGTCAAGGACAGATGCTGGGAGTCCTGGCTTGCCGCAGGACAACATCGAGTGGAGGGCTGGGGCACGTTATTTCCGCGAAATAGCGTGCCCCAGCCCTCCACTCGCGAGTTCGCAACGCTCGGCAGCGCGTCAGAAGCCCCTGGCCAACCGGTGGTACGCCTGGTTCCAGCGCAACTCGGCGGCGAACCGCCGGACCGTCGTATCGGCGTCGATGACCGCCAGCTCGGTGCCGGTCATTTCGGCCAGGTCAAACAACTCGTCGACCCCGACCGCCTGGGACAGCACGGTGTGGTGCGGGCCGCCGGCGGTCAGCCAGGCCTCCGCCGATGTCGGCAGGTCCGGCTCGGGGCGCCACACCGCCCGGGCCACCGGCAGCTTCGGCAACGGCTGTGCCGGCGGCACCACGTCTATCTCGTTGGCGACCAGGCGGAACCGCTCCCCCAGGTCGACCATGCCGAGCACCACCGCCCGACCCGGCTCGGCGTCGAAGACCAGCCGGACCGGATCCTCGCGGCCACCGATGCCCAGCGGGTGGATCTCGCACGACGGGGTGGCGGCGGCGATGCTCGGGCAGACCTCCAACATGTGCGCGCCGAGAATCAGCTCCTGGCCCGGGGTCAGGTCGTAGGTGTAGTCCTCCATGAACGACGTACCGCCGGTGGTGCCGGCCGACATCGCCTTCAGGGTGCGGACCAGCACCGAGGTCTTCCAGTCGCCTTCGCCGCCGAAGCCGTAGCCGTCGGCCATCAGCCGCTGCACCGCCAGACCGGGCAGTTGCCGCAGCCCGCCGAGGTCCTCGAAGTTGGTGGTGAACGCGTTGAAGCCGCCCTCGGTCAAAAAGCCGCGCAGGCCCAACTCGATACGGGCGGCGTAGCGCAGCGAGTCGTGCCGATCGCCACCGGCCCGCAGCGCGGCGTCGACCCGGTACCGCTGCTCGTACTCGTTGACCAGCACCTTGACGTCGGTGTCCGGCACCGCGTCGACCACCTCGACGAGTTCGTTCACCCCGTACGTGTTGACCGAGACGCCGAAGCGCAACTGCGCCTCCACCTTGTCACCTTCAGTGACAGCGACGTTGCGCATGTTGTCGCCGAACCGGGCGAGTTTCAGCGACCGCAGCTCGGTGTGACCGATCGCGGCCCGCGCCCAGCTGGCGATTCGACCGACGACGCGGGGGTCGCTGACGTGACCGGCGACGGTCTTGCGGGCCACCCCCAGCCGGGTCTGCACGTAGCCGAACTCGCGGTCGCCGTGCGCGGCCTGGTTGAGGTTCATGAAGTCCATGTCGATCTCGGCCCAGGGCAACGCGACGTTGGACTGGGTGTGCAGGTGCAGCAGCGGCTTGCGCAACGCGTCCAGGCCGGAGATCCACATCTTCGCCGGGGAGAAGGTGTGCATCCAGGCGACTACGCCGACCACGCCGGGCTCGGCGTTGGCCGCCAGGCAGACCCGCAGAATCTCCTCGGGGCTGGTCAGCACCGGCTGCCAGACGACCTGGACCGGCAACCCGTCGGCGGCGCCCAGCCGCCCGGCGATCTCCTGGGACTGTCCGGCCACCTGCTGCAACGTGTCCTCGCCGTACAGCCCCTGGCTGCCGGTGAGGAACCACACCTGTGCGGACCGCATCCCTGTCTCCATCACCACAGATCCCCCTTCAGTACAACAATCCGCCGGCCGCAGCTCACCGTTGGCCGTACACGTTCTGATAGCGCTCGTACAACGCGTCGACTGCGGCCTGTGGCAGCGGCTCGACCGGACCGAGCTGGCGGGCCAGGTGCATCGTGCGGGCGACGTCCTCACACATCACCGCCGCCTTGACGGCCGCCTTGGCGGTGGCGCCGATGGTGAACGGGCCGTGCTGACGCATCAGCACCGCCGGTGACCGGTGACCGGACAGCGTCTCGACGATGCCCCGGCCGATCGCGTCCGAGCCGATCAACGCGAACGGGCCGACCGGGATCTCGCCGCCGAACTCGTCGGCCATCGCGGTCACCGCGCACGGGATCGGCTCGCACCGGGCCGCCCAGGCGGTGGCGTACGGGCTGTGGGTGTGCACCACGCCGCCGACCTGCGGCATGTGCCGGTAGACGTAGGCGTGTGCCTCGGTGTCGCTCGACGGGGCGTAGTCGCCCTCGACCAGGTTGGCGGCCAGGTCGGTGACGACCATGTGCGCCGGGGTGAGCTCGTCGTAGCTGACCCCGGACGGCTTGATCACCAGCAGGTCGGCGCCGGGCACCCGGGCCGAGACGTTGCCGCTGGTCCAGGTGACCAGTCCCCATCGGGTCAGCTGCTCGTGCAGCCGGCACACCTCGTCGCGCAGCCGGCTGATCTCGGCGGTGATCTCAGCGGAGTAGGCGGTCGTGGTTGTCGTCATGACGCGCGAACCTCCCGGTCGGGTCGGTCGAGTGCGGCGTTGCGGATGTCCCGCAGCCGGTGCATCGCCCTGTCGGCGCCGGTGCCGAAGTGGTCGTGCAGCAACTGGTACTCGGCGTACAGCCGGTCGTAGCCGGCGGCCCGGTCGGCATCCGGCTGGTACACGGCGGTCTCCACCGCGCCCATCGACTCGGCGGCGGTGACCACGTCCGGGTACGCACCGGCGGCGACCGCCGCGTGGATCGCCGAGCCGAGCGCCGGAGCCTGCTCGGAGCTGGCCACGCTCACCGGCCGGCGCAGCACGTCGGCGTAGATCTGCATGATCAGCTTGTTGCGCTTGAGCCCGCCGGCGACGACGAACTCGGTGACCGGCAGGCCGGCGCGTTCGAACGTCTCCACGATGGTGCGGGTGCCGAACGCGGTGGCCTCGATCAGTGCCCGGTAGATCTCGTCCGGCCGGGTGGCCAGGGTCAGCCCGACGATCACCCCGGACAGGTGGTGGTCGACCAGGACGGACCGGTTGCCGCTGTGCCAGTCCAGGGCCACCAGGCCGTGCCCACCGACCGGCTGGTCGGCGGCCTGCCGGGTGAGCAGCTCGTGCACGTTCAGACCGAGGCGGGCCGCCTCGTCGTGCACCGCTGGCGGCACTCCGTTGTCGACCAGCCAGGCGAATATGTCACCGACGCCGGACTGGCCGGCCTCGTAGCCGTACGACCCGGCGGTGATGCCACCATCGACGACGCCGCAGATGCCGGGGACCTCGACCAGCTCGGTGCCGTTCATCACATGGCAGGTCGAGGTGCCCATCACGGCGAGCAGCTGGCCCGGGGCGACCGCCCGCGCGGCCGGTGGGGTGACGTGTGCGTCGACGTTGCCGGCGGCGACCGCGATGCCGACCGGCAGCCCGGTCCAGCCGGCGGCCTCGGCGGTGAGCCCGCCGGCCCGCGCGCCCAGCGGCAGGATCGGATGCGCCAGCCGGGTCTGCGCGAAGTCGGCGAAGTCCGGATGCAGCGCCGCGAGGTACGCCGGGTCGGGGTAGCCGCCGTCCTGGAAGATGCCCTTGTAGCCGGCGGTGCAGGCATTGCGGGTCTCGACGCCGCACAGCTGCCAGACGATCCAGTCGGCGGCCTCGATCCACCGCTCGGTGCGGGCGTAGACCTCCGGATCCTCCTCCAGCAACTGCAGCGCCTTGGCGAACTGCCACTCGGCGGAGATCCGGCCGCCGTAGCGGCCGATCCACGGCTCACCGCGCTCGTGTGCCAACGCGTTGATCCGGTCGGCCTGCGGCTGTGCCGAGTGGTGCTTCCACAGTTTCGGCCAGGCGTGCGGCCGGTCGGTCAGGTCCGGCAGTTGGCACAGCGGGGTGCCGTCGGCGCGGACCGGCAGCACCGTGCAGGCGGTGAAGTCGGTGGCGATCCCGATCACCCGCGCCGGGTCGACGCCGGCCTCGGCGAGCGCGGCCGGTACGGCGTACCGCAGCACGTCGCGGTAGTCCTGCGGATCCTGCAGCGCCCAGTCCGGCGGCAGCGGTCTGCCGCTCGACGGCAGCGTCCGGTCGATGACGGCGTTGCGGTACTCGTGGACCGCCGAGCCGAGTTCGGCGCCGTCGGCGACCCGGACCACGACGGCCCGCCCGGACAGCGTGCCGTAGTCGACGCCGATGGTGTACTGGTCGGTGTTCACCCGTTCTCCCTGCGGTGGAATCCTGTCAGACCACTGTGCCTGGTCATCCGCGCCGCCGGGTTACCAGACGTTGCAGGATGATGAAGGCGAACAGCAGCGCCCCGATGACGATCTTCGTCCACCAGGAACTCAACGTCCCCTGGAAGGCGATGATCGTCTGGATCAGACCGAGCACCCCGACACCGAGGACGGTGCCGAACAGGTACCCCGAACCGCCGGTCAGCAGCGTGCCGCCGATCACCACCGCGGCGATCGCGTCCAACTCCATGCCCTGGGCGTGCAGGCTGTAGCCGGAGAGCATGTAGAAGCTGAGCAGCACCCCGCCGAGCGCCGCGCAGAACCCGCTGATGGTGTAGACGGCGATCCGGGTACGCCCGACCGGCAGGCCCATCAGCAACGCCGACTGGCGGTTGCCGCCGATCGCGTACACCTTGCGCCCGAAGGGCGTGTAGGCCAGCACGTACGCCGCGATCAGCACCACGACGAGCGCGATGACCACGCTGACCGAGATGAAGTAGCCGTCGCCGAAGCGGATCCGGTGTTGCGCCGCCGTGGTCCAGAACGCGTCGGTGATCGGGATCGAGTCACTGGTGATCAGGTGGCAGAGCCCTCGGGCGAAGAACATCCCGGCCAGGGTCGCGATGAACGGCTGGATGTCGAAGAAGTGGATGATCAGGCCCATCAGCAGGCCGATCGTGGTGCCGATCAGCAGCACCAACGGCAGGACCACCTCGGCCGGCCAGCCCGCACGCAGTAGCACGGCGGCGCAGACCGTGGTCAACGCGACCACGGCACCGACCGACAGGTCGATCCCGCCGGTGAGGATGACGAAGGTCATACCGACGGCGACGACCAGCAGGAAGGCGTTGTCGACGAAGACGTTCAGCACGATCTGCGGCTGGGAGAACCCGGAGTAGTTCAGTGCGCCGAGCCCGTACATGGTGGCCAGCAGGGTGAGGGTGGCCGCGACCGGCAGGTGCCGTTGCTGCGGCCAGTAGCGCCGGAACCGGGCGGTGGCCATCGGCGCAGCCGCGGTCTGCTGCCGGGGGTCGCTGACGTCGATCATGCCTGTGCCTCCGCCGCTTTCCGTGCCGCCGGTTCGACCTGCTGTGGTTGACCGTCACCGGTCGAGTCGTCGGTGGATTCGCCACCGCGCTGCCCGGGTGGGGACCCGGGTGGCCGGGGCGGCCCGCCCCGGCCGGCACCGCCTCGACCGAGGCCGGAGATCCGGGCGCGGAAGGCCGGCGACTGGGCCAGGCAGAGCACGATCACCACGAGCGCCTTGAACAGCAGCGTCGCCTCGCTGGGGATGCCGATGGTGTAGATGGTGATGTCCAGCGACTTGATGATCACCGCTCCGAGGACGCTGCCGGCGAGGGAGAACCGGCCGCCGGTCAGCGCGGTGCCGCCGATGACGACGGCGAGGATCGCGTCGAGTTCGATCAGGTTGCCGGCGTTGTTGCCGTCGGCGCTGGAGACGTTGGAGCTGAAGATCAGGCCGGCGATGCCGGCGCAGAGCCCGGTGAAGACGTACGCCAGGATCACCAGCTGCCGGGCGCGGATGCCAGCCAGCCGGCTGGCGGTCGGATTCCCACCGACCGACTCGACCAGCATGCCCAACGCACTGCGCCGGATCAGCAACGCGGCGGCGGTGACGACCCCGGCCACGATGAGCACCGAGACCGGCAGGGTGAGCGCGTAGCCGGCCCCGATCACCTTGTACGGCGCGGAGTTGACGTTGATGATCTGCCCGTCGGTGATCAGCTGCGCCAGGCCACGGCCGGCGACCATCAGGATCAGCGTGGCGATGATCGGCTGGATGCCGATCAGCGAGACGAGTGCGCCGTTCCAGAGTCCGAGCAGCAGCGACAGCCCGAGCGCCATGGCAACCGCCAGCAGCATCCCGGCGACGCTGTTCTGGTCGGTCAGGCCGCTGATGTGCAGGCAGGCGATCGCACCGGAGATGGCCATGACCGAGCCGACCGACAGGTCGATCCCGCCGGTGGCAATGACCACGGTCATCCCGACCGCGACCAGGATCAGCGGGGTGCTGGCCCGCAGGATGTCGATCAACGAGCCGTACAGATGCCCGTTGCGCATTTCGATGGAGAAGAAGCCCGGGGTGAAGAACAGGTTGCTGAGCAGCAGCGCCGTCAGGATCAGCACCGGCCAGAACAGCCGCTGCCTGGTGAGCGCGGTCAGTTGTCGGCGGGCGTCACTCATGCTGCCACCTCCCCGGCGATGGTCCGCAGGATCCGGTCGGCGTCGACGTCCTCGCCGTTGGCGAGTTGGTCGATCATCCGCCGGTCCCGTAGCACAGCGATCTTGTGGCTGAGTCGCATGACCTCCTCCAACTCGGCGCTGATGAACAGCACGGCCATCCCGCCCCCGGCCAGCTCGACCACCAGGCGCTGGATCTCTGCCTTGGCGCCGACGTCGATGCCCCGGGTCGGCTCGTCGACGATCAGCAGCCGTGGTTCGGTGATCAGCCAGCGGGCCAGCAGGACCTTCTGCTGGTTGCCGCCGGACAGGTTGCGGATCGGCAGTTCCGGGTCGGCCGGGCGGATCTGCAGGGCGGCGATGTACTTGGCCACCAGCTCGTCCTGACGCCGGCGCGGGATGGGTCGGGCCCAGCCACGGGATGCCTGCAGCGCGAGGATCAGATTCTCCCGTACGGAGAGTTCCTCGATGACGCCTTCGGCCCGGCGGTTCTCGGAGCAGAACGCGATGCCGTTGGTCATGCCGACCCGGGGGCCGCGCATCGACACTGGTTTGCCGGCGACGGTGACCTGCCCGTGGTCGGCGCGGTCGGCGCCGAACAGCAGCCGGGCCGCCTCGGTGCGGCCCGAGCCGAGCAGGCCGGCGAAGCCGACCACCTCGCCGGCGTGGATGGTGAGGTTGAACGGGGCGATCGCCCCGGTACGACCGAGTCCGGCGGCTTCGAGCACCGGCTGTCCGCCTTCGAGGGCGTCCAGGTCCGGCTTGGACTGCCCGTCGAGCTGCTCGAGCACGCTGAGTTCCTTGCCGATCATCTTGGCCACCAGCTCGAGCTGGCTCAGCTCGGTGACCGGCCACTCGCCGATCAGTTGGCCGTTGCGCAGCACCGTCATCCGGTCGGCGATGTCGTAGACCTGGTCGAGAAAGTGCGACACGAACAGGATCGCCACCCCCGACTCCTTGAGCTGCCGGATGATCGCGAAGAGCTGGGCGACCTCCGAGGCGTCCAGGCTGGAGGTCGGCTCGTCGAGGATGAGCACCTTGGCGGAGATGTCGACCGCGCGGGCGATGGCGACCATCTGCTGTACGGCGAGCGAGTAGCTGGCCAGGGGTGCGGTGACGTCTATGTCGAGGTGCAACCGGCGCAGTAGGTCGGTGGAGTGCCGCCGCATCGTCGCCCACCGGATCGCGCCGAAGCGGCGGGGTTCGCGGCCGATGAAGATGTTCTCCGCCACCGAGAGATTGGGGCAGAGGTTGACTTCCTGGTAGACGGTGCTGACTCCGGCCTGCTGCGCCTGCAGGGGCCCGGTGAACCGGACCTGCTGCCCGGCGAGCCGGATCTCTCCCCGGTCGATCCCGTAGACCCCGGTGAGGACCTTGATCAGCGTCGACTTGCCGGCGCCGTTCTCGCCCATCAGGGCGTGCACCTCACCAGGGAACATCCGGAAATCGGCGTCGTCGAGCGCGACGACGCCGGGAAAGGTCTTGCCGATTCCCGTCATCTCCAGGATCGGCAGCGCGTCGGTCATCTGAACCTCTCACTGCTGTGGCTGCCGCCGGCCCGGCGCAGCTCGGGGGTGCCGGTGGGGACACGGACCCTGGGCCCTGCCCGGCGCGATGCCGGGCAGGGCCGGGTCGGGATCAGTACTCCCGGGTGGGCAGCGCTTCCTGCGCCTGTTCCTGGGTGAAGGTGGTTTCGTCGGTGACGACCCGCTTGGGCACCGTCTCCCCGGCGTGCACCTTCTCGACCAGATCCATCAGCTGTGGCCCGAGCAGCGGGCTGCACTCGGCGATGAAGTTGATCTTGCCGTCGGCAAGCGCCTGCATTCCGTCGCGAACGGCGTCGATGGTGATGATCGTGATGTCCTCGCCGGGCACCAGACCCGCTGCCTCGATCGCCTCGATGGCGCCGAGACCCATGTCGTCGTTGTGCGCGAAGAGCACGTCGATGTCCTGGTGCGCCTGCAGGAAGGCCTCCATGACCTCCTTGCCCTTGGCCCGGGTGAACTCGCCGGTCTGCGAGGCGATGATCTCGAACTTGGGGTCGGCCGCGATCACCTCGCCGAAGCCCTGCTTGCGGTCGTTGGCCGGCGCCGAACCGGTGGTGCCCTGCAACTCGACGATGCGGACCGGGCCCGGCTCGTCGGCGAACTCCTCGACCAGCCACTCGCCGGAGAGCTTGCCCTCCAGGACGAAGTCGGACCCGATGAAGGTCTCGTACAGGGTGTCGTCGGCCGAGTCGACGGCGCGGTCGGTCAGGATCACCGGGATCTCGGCGTCCTTGGCCTCCTTGAGCACCGTGTCCCAGCCGGACTCGACCACCGGCGAGAACGCGATCACGTCGACCCGCTGGGCGATGAAGTTGCGGATCGCCTTGATCTGGTTTTCCTGCTTCTGCTGCGCGTCGGCGAACTTCAGATCGAACCCGGCCTCCGCGGCGGACTCCTGGACCGACTTGGTGTTCGCCGTACGCCAGCCGCTCTCGGCGCCGACCTGGGAGAACCCGAGGACGATTTTGCCGCTGCCGCTCCCGCCGCCGTCGCTACCGGAGTCGCCGCACGCGGCGGTGGTCGCTACCATCATCGCCGCGAACATCACGGCGGAAATACGTCTGAGCACTGCATACCTCCCGCTGAGGTCGATGCCATCCGCCGGTTGGCCGGACGGCCGGGCGGTCGAAACGATCCCGGGGGATCGGGCGGACCGATTGTTAGCGTTCACTTTGGGGCTTACCGAAGACCTTGCTGTACTTCAGGACCTTCGGCCCTTCCAGCCCTCTCCAGGCAGCCAAGCTGGAGCGGAGCCCATCGGCAGCTGGGGCCAACCGCTGCCGTTTCAGGAGTGTTACCGTTCTCATCGGGCACGTCAAGGGGGTGCATCGCCGCCGTTACCGGTCTGTTGCGCGGGGCGCCTCCCCGAACCACGGAGGGCACCCGACTCGTCAGATGAGCGATAACATAGACAGTCATCTCCGGGCGCGAGATCCACTCGACCGCCCCGAGACGGACCTGGCTGCGGGCCTTCCTGGTCGCAGCGGAGGAGACCTTCCGGTTCACGGCAGATGCCCCGACTCGGTGTTTGGCGATAGCATCTCGCGGCAGGTGACCGCTAACCTCGCCGGTGACGGAGCTGTCGTACGGGTGACGCAACCGGTCCCGGCAGCATGGGCACCCAGGCCGCCGAACGGCCGGCCCGGCTCCGTCGACCCGGCACCCCCGCCAGGTCTGGAAGATCATCAGCAGTGCCGGCACGACCCGGCCGTACTTGAGGTGGGCACCCGTGAGTAGCAGAGTCGTCCGGGAACCTGCGATGACGGACGTGGCCCGACTTGCCGGGGTGAGCCACCAGACGGTCTCCCGGGTGCTCAACGGCCATCCGAACGTCCGGGAGCAGACCCGGCTGCGGGTCCGGGCCGCCATCGCCGAGCTGGGCTACCGCCCGAACCGGGCCGCCCGGGCGCTGGTCACCGGCAAGTCCCAGGTGATCGGGGTGGTGGCGCAGAACTCCACCCTCTACGGCCCCGCCTCGCTGCTGGCCGCCTTCGAACAGGCCGCCGGCGCCGCCGGCTTCGCAGTCAACGTCGGCAGCGTCCGCAGCCTGGACCGCCAGTCGATCGCCGGGGTGGTCGAGCGCCACCTCGACCAGCGGGTCGCCGGGTTGGTGGTGATCGCTCCGGTGGTCTCGGCTGGCGAGGCCGTGGAGCAGGTCCCGACCGGGGTCCCGCTGGTGACGATCGACGGCGACCCGCAACACAACACCGCCCTGGTGACCGTCGACCAGACCGCCGGCGCCCGGGCGGCCACCCGATGCCTGATCGACGCCGGCCACTCCACCGTCTGGCACGTGTCCGGCCCGGCGGACTGGTTCGACAGCGCCGGACGCATCGCCGGCTGGGAGGAAGCGCTACGCGACGCCGGCGCGGAGGTCCCACCGCTGGTCCCCGCCGACTGGAGCGCAGCTTCCGGCTACCGGGCGGGTCAGATGCTGGCCCGGATGCGTGATGTCACGGCAATCTTCGCCGCCAACGACCACCTTGCACTGGGCATCCTGCGGGCGTTGAACGAACGGGGCCGCCGGGTGCCGGACGAGGTGAGCATCGTCGGCTTCGACGACGTGCCGGAGGCGGCCTACTTCACTCCGCCACTGACCACCGTGCGACCCGACTTCGACGCGGTGGCCAAGGCCAGCCTGGCCCTGCTGCTGCGACAGATCGAATCCGGTTCGCGCAGCGACGAGCGGTACACAATCGAGCCGACCCTGGTCTCCCGGGACAGCGTCGCCGCCCCACACTGACCTGCGGTCGGCCCCCAGCACCGACCCCTGGCGGTCACCGCCGCCGCGCCCCGTACTTCATGACGGGCCTGTCGTCGCCCACCCACGCCGCTCGGCCCGCGGATCCGCCTACGTCGCTACCCCACACCCGACGCGACAGTCAAACAATGAGCGCTATGAATGTTTTGCAGAGATTTCGCCAATCTTGCGTAGGCTCTTGACACCGGTCTTGTTAGCGATAACACTGCTGTCCACATCGCCAACGACCAGGCAACACATCCCACGCGGTCGGTGATGCCGTCCGCGTGCCTGCCCCGTCCCGGGCCTCGACCGGCACCTCCGGCCGCGGCCTGCGAACCGGCACCTCCCGCCCGCGACGACCGCTCGCGGAGCATCCCACCTGAAGGGAGACGCTCGTGGAACTGCGTACCATCACCATGACCCGACGGCTGGCCGTGATCGGAGCGGCCACCGCGCTGACCGCCGCACTGGCCGCCTGCGGGTCCAGCGAGAAGACGGTCGACCAGCAGGGCACCAGCGGCGACAACGCGGGAGCCTTGGTCGGCGTCACCATGCCGACGCGCTCATCTGAGCGCTGGATCAGCGACGGCGACAACGTCAAGGCCGCCCTGGAGAGTCTCGGCTACCAGGTCGACCTCCAGTACGCCGAGAACGACATCCCGACCCAGGTCAACCAGATCGAAAACCAGATCACCCAGGGTGCCCGGCTGCTGATCGTCGCCTCGATCGACGGCACGGCACTCACCACCCAACTGCAGCAGGCGGCAGAACAGGACATCCCGGTCATCTCCTACGACCGACTGATCCGCAACAGCCCCAACGTGGACTACTACGCCACCTTCGACAACTTCAAGGTCGGCGTGCAGCAGGCCACCTCGCTGCTGGTCGGACTCGGCATGCTCAACGCGGACGGCTCCGCCGGCGAGGCGACCGGACCGTTCAACGTGGAGCTGTTCGCCGGGTCGCCCGACGACAACAACGCCACGTTCTTCTTCGACGGCGCCATGTCGGTGCTGCAGCCGCACATCGACTCGGGTGCCCTGGTCGTGCAGAGCGGACAGACCGACTTCAACACCGTCGCCATCCTGCGGTGGGACCCGGAAACCGCGCAGAAGCGGATGGAGAACGTGCTGACCCGGGCCTACCAGGGCGGCGTCACCGTCGACGGGGTGCTGTCACCGTACGACGGACTCTCCATCGGCATCCTGTCGGCGCTCAAGAGCAGCGGGTACGGCACCGCCGGCCAGCCCTACCCGGTGGTCACCGGCCAGGACGCCGAGCAGACCTCGGTCAAGTCGATCCTCGCCGACGAGCAGTACTCGACGATCTTCAAGGACACCCGGGAGTTGGCCGACAAGACCGTCCAGATGGCGCACGCGATCCTCAGCGGCGACGAGCCGGAGGTCAACAACACCACCGACTACGACAACGGGGAAAAGGTCGTCCCGTCCTACCTGCTCGAGCCGGTGATCATCGACAAGAGCAACTACGAGGTGCTGATCGACAGCGGCTACTACACGGCCGAGCAGCTGGGCTGAGCCGACGATGACCGCCGACGCCATCCTGCAGATGCGGGGAATCACCAAGACCTTCCCCGGCGTACGCGCTCTGCACGACGTGAACCTGAGCGTACGCCGGGGCGAGATCCATGCCATCTGCGGCGAGAACGGTGCCGGCAAGTCGACC
The DNA here is from genome assembly GCF_048060115.1 of Micromonospora sp. LOL_023. Taxonomy (NCBI): domain Bacteria; kingdom Bacillati; phylum Actinomycetota; class Actinomycetes; order Micromonosporales; family Micromonosporaceae; genus Micromonospora; species Micromonospora sp. LOL_023. The sequence goes on along the minus strand of NZ_JBHMIM010000035.1, from coordinate 41,011 downwards.
CTGATGAAGGTGCTCTCCGGCGTCTACCCGCACGGGTCGTACGCCGGAGAGGTCACCTTCGACGGGCAGCCGTGCCACTTCGCCGGCATCCGCGACAGCGAGCACCGGGGCATCGTCATCATCCATCAGGAGTTGGCGCTCTGCCCCCAGCTGTCGATCGCCGAGAACATCTTCCTCGGCAACGAGCAGACCAAGCGCGGGCTGATCGACTGGAACCACACCAACTACCAGGCGGCCCGACTGCTGGCCCAGGTCGGCCTGGCGGAGAACCCGACCGTGCCGGTCGCCGGGATCGGCGTCGGCAAGCAGCAACTCGTGGAGATCGCGAAGGCGCTGTCCAAAGAGGTCAAGCTGCTGATCCTGGACGAGCCGACCGCGGCGCTCAACGACGACGACTCGGCGCACCTGCTGGACCTGCTGCGCGGACTGCGCGACACCGGCATCACCTGTGTGATCATCTCGCACAAGCTCAACGAGATCTTGGACATCGCCGACACGATCAGCATCCTGCGCGACGGCGAACTGATCGAGACCCTCGACGTGGCGCGCGACGAGATCGCCGAGGACCGGCTGATCTCGGGCATGGTCGGCCGGTCGATGGAGCACCGGTTCCCGCCCCATACACCGAAGATCGGGGCCGAGGCGCTGCGGATCGAGGACTGGACGGTGCGCTCCCCCGATCGGGACCGGGTGGTGGTCGACCGGGCGAACCTGACCCTGCATCGGGGCGAGATCGTCGGGCTGGCCGGGTTGATGGGTGCCGGGCGCACCGAGCTGGCGATGAGCGTCTTCGGCCGCGCGTACGGCCGCGACATCAGCGGGCGGATCTACGTCCGCGGCGAGCCCGTCACGCTGCGGTCGGTCCGCGACGCGATCGACCACGGACTGGCGTACGCCACCGAGGACCGCAAGCGGTACGGCCTGAACCTGATCGAGGACATCCAGCGCAACGTGTCGGCGGCCGCGCTGGGCCGACTGGCCCGGCGCGGCTGGGTCAACGAAGGCGCCGAGCACCGGGTGGCCCAGGAGTACCGCGCCAGCATGAACATCAAGGCACCCACGGTGGCGAGCATCGTCGGCAAGCTCAGCGGCGGTAACCAGCAGAAGGTCGTGCTCTCCAAGTGGATCTTCACCGAGCCGGACGTGCTGATCCTCGACGAGCCGACCCGCGGCATCGACGTCGGCGCCAAGTTCGAGATCTACTCGATCATCAACCGGATCGCCGACGCCGGTACGGCGGTCCTGGTCATCTCCTCGGAGCTGCCCGAGCTGATCGGGCTCTGCGACCGGATCTACACGTTGTCGGCCGGCCGGATCACCGGTGAGGTCGCGCGGGCCGACGCTACCCAGGAACGACTGATGCAGCACATGGTGCAGGGACAGGAGGCCGGCCGGTGAACGCCGCCCGAATCAACATCCGCGAGAGCGGCATCTACATCGCGTTCGGGCTGATCGTCGCGCTGTTCGCCGTGTTGACCGACGGCGCGTTGCTGCAGCCGCAGAACATCTCGAACATCATCGTGCAGAACTCCTACGTGCTGATCCTGGCGATCGGCATGATCCTGATCATCATCGCCGGACACATCGACCTGTCGGTCGGCTCCGTCGTCGGGGTGACCGGGGCGATCGCCGCCGTACTGATGGTCAAGCACGACGTGCCCTGGCCACTGGCACTGCTGATCACCGTCCTCGCCGGTGCCGCGATCGGGGCCTGGCAGGGCTTCTGGATCGCGTACTTCGGCATCCCGGCGTTCATCGTCACCCTCGCCGGGATGCTGCTGTTCCGGGCGCTGACCCTGACGGTGCTCGGCAACCAGGGCATCGGGCCGTTCCCGGACCCGGTCCGCACCCTGGCCAACGGATTCACCGAGGGTTACCTGGGCAACATCGGGCTTGGTCCACTCGGCGGCGCCGACCTGACCAGCCTGTTGATCGGCCTGTTCGCGGTCGGCGGGATCGCGGTCAGCCAGTGGCGGTCGCGGGTCGCCCGGCTCGACTACGACCAGGCCGTCGAACCGCTGCCACTGTTCGTGCTGAAGATCGTCGGCGCGTCGGCCGCGGTGCTGTTCGTCGTCGTGCAGTTGGCCCGGTTCAAGAACCTGCCCTGGGTGCTGGTGCTGCTGGCCGGTCTGGTGCTCGGCTATTCGCTGCTGACCAGCCGGGCCGTCTTCGGGCGGCAGATCTACGCCATCGGCGGCAACCTGCAGGCCGCGGTGCTCTCCGGAGTGAAGGCCCGCTCGGTCGTCTTCTGGATCTTCGTCAACATGGGCGTGCTTGCCTCGGTCGCCGGGATCATCTTCGCCGGCCGGCTCAACCTGGCCGGGCCGACCGCCGGCAACACGTTCGAGTTGGACGCGATCGCCGCCGCGTTCATCGGCGGGGCCGCCGTGCAGGGCGGCGTCGGCAAGGTCATCGGGGCGGTCACCGGCGGTCTGATCATGGGCGTGATCAACAACGGAATGTCGCTGATCGGCGCGCCCAGCGAGAACGTCATGCTGGTCAAGGGCGCGGTGCTGCTCGCCGCGGTCGCCTTCGACGTGTGGACCAAGCGTCGGGCCGGAGCCGCCGCCCGCTGAGCCACGGCCGGCCCGGCACTCACCGAGCCACGGCCTGTGCCGGGTAACTGCGACGTTTCGGCCCGGTTGCCGCCGACACCTTCCGACGGTACGCCGATGAGGCGCACGTTCACGCAGGTGGCGGAGTTGCGCCATGTCCGCCACCCGCCACCGTCGCGAGTACCGGCACGGGCCCGGGTCCACCGCAGAATCATCGGCGGCACGTCAACTCGACGGCGCCTGTCCGAGGAGGAACCCATGTCCAGATCGCGACGCTGGCTGGCCGGTACGGCGTTGGTGCTCAGCCTGCTGCTCGCCGCCCCGGCCACCGCCGCCAGCGCCCGGCCCGAGGCCACCGGACCCGGTGGCGAACCGGCTGCCGAGCCGCTGCGCAAAGTGGACCCGCTGGTGCTGCGCGCGGCAACCGGCGGCGCTGAGGTGTCGTTCTTCGTCGAACTGGCCGATCAGGGCAGATTGGACACCACCGAACTGGATCGCGTCGAGCGGCAGGCCCGTGAGCAGGCCGCCCGGCAGGCCGGTGGTCCCGACAGCGGCCGTGCCGGCCGAGTGGCCAGGACCACCCAGGTCCACGAGCAGAAGGTCGTTCACGCCGACCGCAGCCAGCAGGGCGTACGCGAGCTGCTGAGTCGCCGTGACGCAGACTTCACTGCGTACTGGATCGCGAACGTGGTCGAGGTGACCGCGGACCTGGCGCTGCTGACCGAGCTGGCCGCCCGCGCCGACGTGGCCCGGATCGCGCCGGTCGGCCGCAGCACCCTCGGCGACCCGATCGCCGCGGGTGGCCCGGCCGGCACCGACGGCGGTACGGCCGGTGAGACCGGCGTCGACGACACTGGCGCGAACACCGCCGGCAGCGTTCCGTGGAACCTCAGCCAGATCGGCGCCGACCGGGTCTGGGACAGCTACGGCGCCCGGGGTGCCGGCATCGTCGTCGGCAGCATCGACAGCGGCGTGCAGTTCGACCACCCGGCGCTGGCCCGCCAGTACCGGGGCACCGGCAGCGGCCGGGTCGTCGACCACGCGTACAACTGGTTCGACCCGACCGGGATCTGCCCGGCGGCGACGCCGTGCGACAACTACGGCCACGGCACGCACACCATCGGCAGCGTGCTCGGTGACGACGGCGACAGCACTGTGATCGGGGTGGCCCCGGACGCCAGCTGGATCGCCGCCAAAGGCTGCGAGTACAACTACTGCACCGACCCGTCGCTGCTGGCCGCCGGGCAGTGGATGGTCGCCCCGACCGATTCCGACGGGGCGAACCCGCGACCGGACCTGTCGCCGGACATCATCAACAACTCGTGGGGCACCGACGACCGCACCACCACCTACTACGACCAGGTCGTCGCCACCTGGCTGGCCGCCGGTATCTTCCCGGTCTTCTCGATCGGCAACAACGGGGAGAACGGCTGCGCCACCGCCGGATACCCGGGGCTGAGCGCGTCGGCGTACAGCGTCGGCGCGGTAGACCGCGACGGTGTCATCGGCTCCTTCTCCAGCCGTGGCCCCGGCCCGGACGGCGCCGTCCGACCGGACATCACCGCCCCCCGGCGTCGACGTGCTGTCCGCCTACCCGGGCGGGCAGTACCGCACCGGCAGCGGCACCTCGATGGCCGCCCCGCACGTCTCCGGCGCGATCGCGCTGGCCTGGTCGGCGGTGCCGAACCTGCGCCGCGACGTGGCCGGCACCCGCGAGCTGCTGGACCGTACCGCCCCGGACGTGGCCGACCTGACCTGCGGCGGGACGGCGGAGAAGAACAACCTGTACGGCGAGGGCCACCTCGACGCGTACGCGCTGGTCACCGCCGCCGCCAGCGGACCGCTCGGCGGGGTGGTGGTCGAGGCGACCCGGTCCGGGCATCCGCTGCCCGGTGCGGCGGTGACGTTGACCAGCGAGGTGATCACCCGCAGCGGCCGGACCGGTGCCGACGGCCGGATCGAGCTCGGCCGGGTGCCGGCCGGGGACTACACGCTGACCGTGGGCTTCTTCGCCCAGCAGACCCAACGGCGCACCGTCACCGTGCCGGCCAACGGGCAGGCGACGCAGACCGTCGACGTCTCCGAGCCGGCCCCGTGGCATCAGGTCTCCGGCCTGGTCGTCGACCCAGCCGGCGCGCCGGTCGCCGGTGCCCGGGTGACCCTGGCCGGTGAGCGCTTCCCCGGCTTCGTCACCGGCACCGACGGCCGCTACACCGGCATGTTGCCGGCCGCCGGCTACGACGTGGTCGTCGACGCCGGACGCTGGCTGGCGCCACGGACCGTGCCGCTGACCGTCGACGGCGACGAGGTGCTCGACGTCGTCCTGTCGGCCAAGACCGACCGGCACGGGTACGCCGCCGGCGAATCCGCCGCCGGCTGGCTGACCGGCGGTGCCATCCTGCCGCTGACCGGTGAGGACGCCAGCCGTACCGTCGAACTGCCCTGGCCGATGACCTTCTACGGTGACACCCAGCGCGAGGTGACCGTACACAGCGACGGCTACCTGAGGTTCGGCACCGACACCATCGGGGCGACCGGAACAAACCAGGCGTTGCCGGTACGCGGCGGGCCGGGCGCGATCTTCGCCTTCTGGGACGATCTGCTGCTGGACCACCGGTCGACGGTGCGTACGCTGCGCGCCGGCACCGCTCCGGACCGCAAGTTCGTGGTCAGCTGGCTGCGGGCGGCGGTGCGGGACTCGGCCGGCAACCGGGTCGACGTCCAGGTGGTGCTCGGCGAGGACGGCACGGTGACCGTGCAGTACCGCAACCTCGACACCGACGCACCGGCCGGGATCGGCGGCGGTGCCACCGTCGGCATCCAGGCCCCGGGTGGGCGCGACGGGCTGGCGTACGGCGTCGACGAGCCGGTGCTCGACGCGTCGACGGCGGTGACGTTCCGGCTGCCAGGCGCCGGGCTGCTGCGCGGCACCGTCCGCGACGCCAACGACCGGCAGCCGCTGGCCGGGGCGACCGTGACGGTCGTGCCGATGTCGGCGCTGCCGCCGGCGACCACGGTCACCGACGCCGTCGGCTTCTACCAGCTGGAGGTGCCGGCCGGCGATGTCGTGGTGGTGGCCAGCACCACCGGGTACGGCGGACCCAACCAGCAGGTCACAGTGGCCGCGTCCCGGATGCACCGGCACGACATCAAGCTGCTGGCACCGCTGCTGAGTGCCAACAAGGCGTCGGTGTCGGTGACCGCGCGCCCCGGTGGGGTTCGCACCCCGACGGTGACGCTGACCAACCACGGTGGCACGGCGGCGAACTGGAGCGTACGGGAGATCGATTCGCCGACCCCGCCGACGTCGGTACCGGGTCGGGTGTTGAGCTCGTTCCCGCTGACCGACATGAACCGGGCATACGGCATCGGCTACCGCGACGGGGAGCTGTTCGTCTCCAACAGCTACTTCTGGGGACAGCTGATGCGCTACGGCACCGACGGGCAGCTGCGCGGCGACGGCGTGGTGGAGCCGATGAACGGCTGGCCGTCGGACCTGACCTACCTGGCCGACCGGGACCTGATGTGCGGGCCGAGCCTGTCGATCGTCGGGGAGCTGCCGATCGTCTGCTTCGACCCGGACACGCTCGAGGTACGCCAGACACTGACCGGCGACTGGATGGGCCAGTACTACTACGGCCTGACGTACCGCAGCTCCGACGACACGTTCTACCTGGCCGGCGACGGCCGGATCCGACAGATCGCCGGGTTCGGTCACGACGAGCCCGGCGTGGTGCTCGGCGAGTGCCTGCCGGCGGTGCCGTGGATCGGCGGCCTGGCGCTCAACGAGGAGCACAACGTGCTCTGGGGGATCAACAACGACCACACCGGTGAGGCGATCTGGGCGATGGACCCGGACAGTTGCGCGATCCTGGGGTCGATCCCGGACCCGGATCCGGATCCGATCAGCGGAGCCGGGTTGAGCCTGGACGACAACGGCGACCTGTGGGTGCTGGGTCAGGCACCTACCCAGTTCAACCGCGCAACGGCGTACCACGTGGACGGCGGGCTGCCGGCGTACGGCGACGTGCCGTGGCTGTCGGTGACGACGCCGACCGGAACGGTCGAACCGGGAGCGAAAGGTGCGGTGCAGCTCACCATCGACGCCACCGGTCTGGCACCAGGGGAGCACGTCGCTACCCTCCTGATGCTCAGTGACAGTCCGAAGATGCCGGCAATCCCGGTGACGGTGACCGTGACGGTCACCTGAGGATGTCGCTTCGTGAACCGTAGGTAACCATGCCTACCGCGACCTGCCCTGCCCCCACACGACGGGGGCGGGGCAGGTCACTTTCCGGGCCGCTGACGGGTCAGGTCGGTCGCGGGGTCAGAGCCAGTCGTTGCGGGCGGCGTACCAGCCGAGCTGCATCCGGGTCGCGCTGCCGGTGACGTCCATCAGTTGCCGCAGCCGGCGCTGCACGGTACGCAGCGACATGCCGAGTTGGTTGGCGACCGCCTTGTCCGGCAGGCCGGACATCAGCAGGGAGAGGATCCGTCGGTCGACGGCGGTCGGCACGGTCCACCGGTCGACGGCGTCGACGGCGGCGGGTGCCAGTCGTAGCGGGGTGGCCCGGTCCCATACCTCACTGAAGAGTGCGACCAGTACGTCGACCCAGGTGGCGCCCTGCACCATCAGCGCCCAGGGTTCGGCCGTCTCGTCGCGGCCGGGGAAGGACAGCAGCGCCCGCCGGCGGTCGGCGACGGCGAGTTTGCCGGGCACCCCGGCGGCGATCCGCGCCTGCTCCCCGGCGGCGACGAACCGGCCGATCTGGTCGACCGCGTGCGGGCGTTCCAGCACCCGCCGGTCGTAGACGACCCGGAACTTCACGCCGCGACAGAGCAGGTCCAGCTCGGTCGGATTGTCGTAGTAGTCGCTGGCGTACGGCGGTCGGTCGAACCCGAGCACCTCGTCCCGGGCGCCGCGCAGGAACTGATCGAAGGTCTGGGTGATGGCGGCCGCGCCGACCACCATCGCGACGCCCTGGTCGGCCGGCCCGGCGGCCCGCTGGCGCAGCCACTCCCCCAGGCTGATCCGGGCTTCCTGCAGTTGGCGCACACGTTGCATGAGCAGCGCGTCGATGGCCAACTCCGGTGGCGCGGCGTCGACCAGCCCGTCGGCCACCCGCACCAGTCCGGCCTGGGTCAGCTCGGTGACCGCGGCGGCGACGTCCGCCGGCTCGACGGTCAGGGCGTCGGCGAGGTCCGTCACTGTGCCGGGTGCCGCGCCGACCAGGTTCAGGTACACCCGCCCGGCCGTCTCGGACAGCCCGAACGCGCTCAGCAACCCCGGCTCCTTCCCCTGTCCGACGACGCAGATAGTGGAGCGCTCCCACCACTGCCGTCAAGCCGGGCGGCAGGCAGCTCGGAAGCCGCCGCCCGCGGACCGCGCAATCTCGAAGATTGCTTCTGCCGACACGGCGGTCATCCTAGGTCCGGGCCGACAAATCCAGCTGACAGAGCCCGATCTGGTTGAGGCTGGCGACGGCGGTGTCGGCCCGGTCCGGCACCCGCAGCGTCCGCGGCAGGTGCAGCACCCGGTGCGGGGCGTCGATCGCCGCCCGGTGCGGCCGATGGCCAGCTGACCCAGGTCAGTGGGGCGCTCGTCGGCCGGCCGACGGCCGCCGGGGCCGCCAGGGCCACGGGACATCCCGGTACGCGGCATCGATGAGCAGTGCCTCCAGATCCCGCAGGTACGGCTCGATGGTGGTTGGCGGTCGGAACCGGGTGTCGGTGCTCAACGTGACGCCGACGGCGTCCGGGGCGTCCACGACGTGGATCAGCTGATGCCAGGAAGCGACGTCGAGTCCGTCGGTCCAGGAGAATTCGCTGCGCTCGGCGACGGCACGCAGGACGCCCTCGGCGACCGGCTCCACATCATCGACCGCGTTGCCGACAGGCAGTCGGACGTCGTTGAAATAGTAGTACGGCAGGAATGCCGTGGTGTAGTCGTACCCAAGGTCTTCGAAACTCCTACGCATCGCGGCCGCGTCATAGTAGGCGTGCGAATATCCGTCCAGCGCGACCCGGTAAATTCGTGGTAGCAGCTCGAAGAAGCCCGGCCTATCGGCGATGTCCAGCACGCAGAATCCGATCTGGCCGAGGTTCGCGACCGCATTGCGGTACTCGGGGCGGAAGCGGTTGTGCGCCATGTTGAACAATCCGCAGGCCTGGCGCCCGCCGGCGCCCGCACTGAGCGCGGTGGTGGCAGCGAGCAGGACGGCGGAGAGGCTGACCCGGTGCCGGGCGGCGATCATCCGGGCGGCGGTGGCGATCGCCGGGGAGACCAGGGTGCCCCGGTGCAGCCGCGGGGTGAGCTCCGGTGCCACCTGGTCGAACACGATGCCGGCCACTCGACCGTACTGCCGGGCCCAGTACGCCACGGCACGGCCCGACCGCGCCTGGTCCGGCCCGTACTGGCAACGGGCGACGTCCACCGACTGCAGACCAGCCGGAGTGGACAACTTGCCGCGCAGCAACAGCACCCGCAGGTCACGCAGGATCACGTCGACCGCGTACGCGTCGGCCGTGGAGTGACTGAAGATCAGCACCACCTGGCGTACCCGGTCGTCGACCAGCACCACGGCGAACCGCACCGGCCACTCCCGACCATGGTCGAAGGCCACGTCGCCGAGCCGGCGGGTTAGACCGGCGGCGGTCGGCGCGCCGTCGCCGTCGTCGCCGTCGCCGTCGCCGTCGCCGTCGACCACCAGGATCGGCACCGAACCGGACGCGGCGGTCTCCTGCCGGAGGATGCCGTCTGCGGCCGGGCGGACCCGGGTACGCAGCCCGCCGTGCCGGGCGACCAGCTGCCCGATCGCGCGGGTGACGCTCGGCAGGTCGCCAGGAGCCCGCCTCGGTACCGCAAGCACCCGACGCAGGTTGAGGAACAGGTGCTGGGTCTTCGACAACGTGGCCGCCCGCCACATCACCTGCTGAGCCCAGGTCATCGGACCCGTCTCGGTCCGGCCGTCACCGAACTCCGCGTACGCCAACTCCTCGCTGGCCCACTCGTCCGGCACCACGGCATCCGCGAATCGCATTCCTGACGGTACGACGGGATGACTTGCGTCGAATCGATCGTTCGTCTGTACCACGATGCCCCAAAAGTTGATTCCCATACGTCGATCGCGAGAGTCACTCTGATGGCTCGTGCAGACAGATTGAAGGCAATCCAGGGTGACGAATCTCGACTTACCAGCGCAGGACGTCCCGATTCAAACGCATGGGATTCAGCACAGAAAAGGGAAAAGTCCGGAATTATCGTTCGGTCAGGAGCGCATCTGGTTCACCGAGCAGCTGACCCCGGGCACCGCCGCGTACGTCGTACACAGCACCATTCGGCTACGCGGGCCCGTCGACGCCGACCTGCTGCGCGCGGCGCTGGACACCGCCGCCGCCCGGCACGACAGCCTACGAATGCGGTTCACCGAGAGCCGTGACGGTGCACCCCAGGTCGAGGTCGCGCAGCAGGTGACGGTGCCGTTCACGATGGTCGACGCCGTCGACGAGGCGGCTGCGCGCCAGCTGGTCGACGCCGCCGTGCGGACGCCCTTCGACCTGGCGACCGCGCCGCTGCTACGCGCGCTGCTGGTCCGCCTGGGCCCCACCGACCAGGTGCTGCATGTCGGGATGCATCACATCGTCAGCGACGGCTGGTCGCTGAACCTGCTGCTCGCCGAGGTCGCCAGCCTGTACGGCGCGCTCACCGACGGCCGCCCGGTGCCCGCGCCGCCCGCTATCGACTACACCGACTACGCCGCCTGGCAGCGGGAACGCAGCGACGGCCCGGCCGCGCGCCGCGAGCTCGACTACTGGTCAGAAGCGCTCGCCGAGGTGCCACCGCTGGAGTTGGCGACCGACCGGCCCCGGCCGGCCGTCGCGTCGTACGCCGGGGACGTGCACCGCTTCGCCTTCGACACCGACCTCACCGCCGGTATACGCCGGCTGGGCCGGACCTGTCGCGGCACCCTCTACATGACCCTGCTCTCCGGCTGGCTGGCGGTGCTGTCCCGACACAGCGGGCAGCGGGACTTCGCCGTCGGCTCCCCGGTCGCCGGTCGGGTGGTGCCGGAGGTGGAGAGCCTGGTCGGGCTGTTCGTCAACACCGTGGCCATCCGGGCCGACCTGTCCGCCACCGCTGGCAGCGGCACCGACGGTGAGCCGAGCTTCCGCGAGCTGCTACGCCGTACCCGCAGCCGGGTGCTGCGCGCGTTGAGCCATCAGGAGATCCCGTTCGAACGGCTGGTCAAGGAGCTGAACGTCACCCGCGACGTCGGCCGGGCCCCGGTGTTCCAGGTGCTGTTCACCCTGCAGAACTACTCCCGGGCGGTGAGCGACTGGCCGGCCGGGGTCAGCACCGCGCCGTTCGGCAGCGACGCCGCCGCCGCCCGGTTCGACCTGTCGCTGTACGTCAGCGAGACCGACGACGGGCTGCGGGCGATGCTGGTCTACAACACCGACCTGTTCGACCGGGCGACCGTTGCGCGGCTCGCCGACCGCTTCCAGGCGCTGCTGCGCGCCGCGGTCGCCGAGCCCGACCGGCCGGTCGTCGACCTGCCGCTGCTCGACGACGGGCAGCGGCGACAGCTGCTCGACTTCGGCACCGGGCCGGTCCCGGTGGCCGGCCGGCCCCGGCCGGCCACCGCCGGGGTGGCCACCCTCGGTGACCTGATCACCCGGCACGCCACCGCGACGCCACACTCACTGGCCGTGGTCTGCGGCGACGCCCGCAGCGACTACGCCGACCTGGACCGCCGCGCCAACCAGCTGGCCCACCAGCTGCGGCAGCAGGGCGTCGGACCCGGCCAGCTGGTCGGAGTCTGCCTGGAGCAGTCGGTGGAGTTGGCGGTGGCGCTGCTCGGGGTGTTGCGGGCCGGTGGCGCCTACCTGCCGCTCGACCCGGAGCAGCCGCCCGCCCGGCTGGCGCTGATGCTCGCCGACGCCGCCCCGACGGTGGTACTGACCGACTCCGCGACCCGCGCCGCACTCGATGGCGACGCTAGCCGCACCGGACCCGATGGCGACACAACCCGCCGTGGAACCGATGGCGACGGCCCGGCGAATCCGCTGGCCGACGCGACCTGCCTGGACCGGATCGCTTCGGTGGTGGCCGGGCAGCCGACGCATCCGCCGGCCGGCGGCGCGAGCGGCGACGATCTGGCGTACGTCATCTACACCTCGGGTTCGACTGGTGTCCCCAAGGGCGTCGCGGTCGCGCACCGCCAGGTGCTGAACTACCTCGACGGGGTCGCCGAACGGTTCGACATCGTACCGGCCGGCCGGTACGCGCTGCTGCAGTCGCTGTCGTTCGACTTCAGCGTCTCGGTCTTCTACCTCGCGTTGGCAACCGGGGGCTGCGTGCACCTGGTGCCGAGGCGGTGCACCGGCGAGGAGCTCGCCGACGCGCTACATGCCGGCCGGATCGACTACCTGAAGATGACGCCGTCGCACCTTCGGGCACTGGCCGCCGAGGTCGACACCGCCCGGCTGCTGCCCCGCCGGGCGCTGGTCCTCGGCGGTGAGGCGGCCGATCTGGACTGGGCCGCCGAGCTGGCCGGCCACGGCGTACCGGTTTTCAACCACTATGGACCTACCGAGGCGACCGTCGGGGTCACCACGTACCGGGTCTCGGCCGACGAACGCGGGCCGGGCAGCGTGCCGATCGGCCGCCCGTTGCCGTACGCGCGGGTGTACGTGCTCGACGCCCGGATGTGCCCGGTGCCGGTAGGGGTACCCGGCGAGGTGTACCTCGGCGGCGACCGGCTGGCACAGGGCTACCTGCGCCGGCCCGAGTTGACCGGGCAGCGGTTCGTGCCGGACCCGTTCGGACCGCCCGGCTCCCGGCTCTACCGCACCGGGGATCTCGGCCGCTGGCGGGCCGACGGGCAGCTGGTCTTCCTCGGCCGCACCGACCACCAGGTCAAGATCCGTGGCTACCGGGTGGAGCTGGGCGAGATCGAGGCGGCCCTGCGGGAGCTGCCCGGGGTGCGGCAGGCCGCCGTCGTACTGCGCGACGACCGGCTGGTCGGCTACCTGGAACCGTCCGCCCCGGGGTCGGAGCTGCCGCCGGCCGAAATGCGCCGGGCGCTCGCCGACCGGCTGCCGGAACACATGGTCCCCGGTCGGTACCGCTGGCTGGACCGGCTGCCACTGCAGGACCACGGCAAGATCGACCGCAAGGCGCTGCCGGACCCGGTCGACGAGCAACCCACCGGCGCGTACATCGAGCCGACCGGGCCGGTGCAGACACTGATCGCCGACATCTGGCGGGCCCTCCTGCAGGTACCCCGGGTCGGGGCCACCGACGACTTCTTCGACCTGGGCGGGCATTCGCTGCTGGCCACCCAGGTGGTCGCCCGGTTGCGCCGGGAGCTACCGGGCGTGCACACCGGTGACGGCGGGCCGCCGACGGTCAGCGTGATGGACCTGTTCCGGCACCGGACCGTACGCGAACTCGCCGACCTGCTCACCGACGACGCCGCCGACCGGAACGCACTGCTGCACGAACTGACCACCCCGGTACCGGCCGGCGCGGTGGCCGCCACCCTGGTCTGCGTCCCGTACGGGGGCGGCAGCGCGGTGGTGTACCAACCGCTCGCCGACGCGCTGCCAGCCGGCTACCGGCTGCTGTCGGTGGCGGTGCCCGGCCACGACATCGGCCTGGCCGACGAACCCGCGCCCATCGAACAGGTCGCCGGGGGCGTGGTCGCCGAGATCCTGGCCCGTGTCGAGGGACCCCTGATCCTGTACGGGCACTGCGGTCCAGGCGGCGCGCTCGCCGTCGAGGTGGCCCGCCGGTTGGAGGCCGCCGGCCGGGAACTCGACGCGGTGTACCTCGGGGCGGTCTTCCCGTTCGGCCGGCCGACCGGCGGGATCTTCGGCCCGCTGCTGCGGCTGCGGCTGGTGGAGCGGATTCGCTCGGACCGGATCTACCGCACCTGGCTGCAGGCGCAGGGCACCTCGATCGGCTCACTCGACCCGGACGAGGTCGCTTTCCTGATCCGGGCGATGCGCCACGACGCCCGCGTCTCCGAGGACTACTTCACCGCGCTGCTGCGTGACCAGGTCACCAAGCTCCAGGCGCCGGTGATCTCGGTGGTCGGCGAACGGGACCGGGGCACCGACTTCCATGAGGAACGCTTCCAGGAGTGGCACTTCCTGTCCGACCGCACCGCGCTCGCGGTGGTCGACGAGGCGGGCCACTACTTCCTCAAGTACCGGGCCGACGAGCTGGCGGAGATCGTCACCGGCACCCATCTGCGGCTCGCCGAGCCGCCACCACCCGCCGACGACACCATGGACGGCACCGGTTCCGACTCGGTCGACGACTCGGCGTGGCGACTGCAGGCGGTGTCCGACCGCAGTCCGGGCGGCGGCGATGGACCCGACCCGCCCCGAGCCGGGTCGACGACCCGAACGTCGGCGGCGCCACAGCCGAGCCTGGGCCGGTTCGGGCTGATCGCGGTCGGGCAGATCATCACCACCACCGGCACCGCGTTGACCAACTTCGCCGTACCGCTGTGGATCTATCTGGAGACCGGGTCGCTGGCCCGGTTCGCGCTCTTCTCGATCGTCAGCCTGCTACCCGGGTTGTTGATCGCGCCGCTGGCCGGGGCGGTGATCGATCGGACGAGCCGGCGGCGGGTCCTGCTGGTGGCGAGCGTCGCCGCTGGTGGCGCCAAGGCGGTGATGGCTGGGCTGCTGCTCACCGACCGGGCCGAGATCTGGCACTTCTACCTGCTCGTCGGCTGGCTGTCGGTGGTGCTGGCCTTCCAGCGGCTGGCATTCGTGTCGGCGGTGCCGCAGCTGGTGCCCAAACGCTTCCTCGGGCACGCCAACGGGCTGACCCAGACCGCCGTCGGACTGACCCAGTTCATGGTCCCGTTGCTGGCAGTGGCGTTGCTGGAGGCGGTCGGACTGCCCGGCATCATGGTCATCGACGTGGTGGCATACGGGTTCGCCGCCGTGGTGCTGATCGTCATCCGCTTTCCGCGCACGCTCGCGTTGCAGCGACGCGAGAGCCTCTGGCAGGAGATCGTCGGCGGGTTGCGCTACTCGCTGAGCCGTCGCGAGTTCCGCGGCATGCTCACCTTCTTCGCCGCGCTCAACCTGTTCCTGTTCCCGGTGCTGTTCCTGGTCTCCCCGCTGGTGCTCGGCTTCGCCGAGCTGACGCAGGTCGCCCGGATCGCGCTGATCGGCGGGATCGGGGCGGCCGTCGGCGGCCTGGTGATGCTGGTCTGGGGTGGTCCACGCCGCTACCGGATGCGGGTGGTGCTGGTCGGGACGCTGGGCATCGCGATGGCCTGCATGCTGACCGGGCTACGGCCGAACCTGCTGGTCATCGGAGCCGGAGTGTTCGGCATGTACTGCGCGTTGGGCCTGGTCAACGGGGTCTACAACACCATTGTCCAGATCAAGGTGCCGCCCCGGTTCCACGGTCGGGTGTTCGCCCTGAACCAGATGGTGGCCTGGTCGACCATGCCACTGGGTTGGGGGGTGATCGCGCCGCTCGCCACCAGTGCGATGGAGCCGTTGCTGATGCCGGACGGCGCGCTGGCCTCCTCGGTCGGCGTGGTGATCGGGGTGGGACCCGGTCGCGGCATCGCGCTGCTCTATCTCACATTCGGACTGTGTATCGCGCTGACCGCGATCGTCTCGCTGCGGACCAGGGTGTTGTCGCGGTTCGATGACGAGGTTCCGGACGCGCCGCCGGACGACCTGGTCGGGCTCGAGGTGCGGCAGGCACGGTTGGCGCGGCAGGAGCGGCAGCTGGTCCGGAGCAGCCGGTGAGCGCCGTCGCCGGTACGCCACGCCGCAACCAGCCCACGGCTGCGGCTGCGGCTGCGGTTGCGGCCCGGACCGTGCCGGAGTTGCTCGACTGGCGTTGTGCGCTGCACCCCGAGCGGGTGGCGATCGAGGTGCACGGCGTCGACCAGCTCACGTTCGCCGCCTGGCAGGCCGGTGCCCGGGCGGTCGCCGCCACGTTGCACGCCGACGGCATCGCCGCCGGGGACCGGGTCGGCCTGGTCTTCGGCGCCCGCGACTGGACCGGGTACGCGGTCGCGTACTGCGGGGTGCTGCTCGCCGGGGCGGTGGCGGTGCCACTGTCCGACCGGCTCGCGCCGTCCCAACTGGCATACGCCCTGCGGCACTGCGACGCCCGGTTGGTGATCCACGGTCCGTTGGCAGCCGGTGTCACCGCGGCCGGCCCGCCGACGCCGCCCGGGGTGGCCGTCCGGACCGTCGCCGATCTGGTCGCCGATGGCAGCAGCAGCGTCGGTAGCGGCAGCGTCGGTAGCGGATCGGCAGCCGAGGTGCGACCGGACGACCTGGCGCAGATCCTCTACACCTCGGGTACAACCGGGCAACCGAAGGGCGTCGGTGCCAGCCATGCCAACCTGGTCGCCGGGGCACCGACCCAGGCACGCCGGCTGGCGCTGGCCCACTCGCAGCGGTTCCTGCACGCCTTCCCGATCGGCACCAACGCCGGGCAGACGATGCTGTTCAACGCGTTGACCGCGAAGGCGACCGCGTCGACCATGGCCCGGTTCACCCCCGCCCGGTTCGCACGGTTGGTCGCCGCACCCGGCACCGGGACCGTCTTCCTGGTGCCATCGATGGCGATCGAGCTGCTCGACTCGGGCGCACTGCGCGGGCGGGACACCTCGGGGGTGGTGCTGATCGGATCCACTGCGGCGGCGCTGCCACCGGCGGTGGCCGCCCGGCTCGCGGCGACGTTTCCCGCCGCCACGATCGTCAACTACTACTCGTCGACCGAGGCCGCCCCGGCGCAGACCGTGATGATCTACGACCCGGGGCGCCGGGCCGCGGTCGGCCGCGCCGTCGACGGGCAGTTACGGATCGCCGACGAGCAGGGCAGTCCGCTGCCGCCTGGGTCCGTCGGGCAGGTGTGGCTGCGGTGCGCACACCCGCGCGCCTACTACCGCGACGAGGGTGCCAACCGGGCCACCTTCCAGGACGGCTGGGTCCGGATGGGCGACCTCGGTCGGCTCGACGCCGACGGTTACCTCTACCTCGCCGACCGGCACCAGGACATGATCAAGTCCGGCGCGTTCAAGATCTCCACCTTGGAGGTGGAGGCCGCCCTGCACGAACATCCAGCCGTCGCCGAGGCCGCCGTGCTCGCCGTACCGCACCCGGTCCTCGGCGCGGCGGTCGCCGCCGTGGTGGTGCCCCGACCCGACCTCACCGGCACCGACCTCACCCTCGCCTCGGTACGCGCGTTCCTCGCCGACCGGCTCGCCGACCACCAACTGCCGGCCCGGCTGGTGCTCACCGAGGCGTTGCCCCGCAACGAGGCCGGCAAGGTCCTCAAACGACAACTGACGACGCTGTTCGGCGAACACCGACCCGTCGACGACCACGACAGCATCTGGAGGGTCCCGTGAGCACCGCCGAAGCGACGTACGCGCAGCATGCCGTCTGGTTCACCGAACAGGCCGGGGTCGCCGGCACGGCGTACCACATGGCTCTTGGGATGTGGTTCGCCGCCGATCTGGACCGGGCCGCGCTCGCCACGGCGTGCGACGCGGTGCTCACCCGGCACCCGGCGCTGGCTGCCCGGGTCGACGACACCAACGGCGTACCCCGGCTGGTGCCGACCACACCGGGCCCGGCGCTGCACGAGGTCGAGCTCGCCGCCGGATCGTTCGACGACGCGGTCACCGCCGAGATCGCCCGCCGGTACGACCTACGGACCGGGCCACTGGCCCGGTTCCTGCTGTTGACCGGCGCGGACGGCCGCCGGCTGCTCCTGGTCACCGCCCATCACCTGGTCTTCGACGGGATGTCCAAGGACGTGCTGGTCCGGGACCTCGCGAGGGCGTACAACGCGGTCGGGTCGGGTCGGCCGGCCGGCCTGCCGGCGGCGGCGGCGGCCGCGGCCGGGTACGCCGACCGCGCGGCGGTCGAACGTGACCGGGTGGCCGCCGAGTCGGCGGCGGCCCGGAAACACTGGGCCACCCACTGGTCGGGGCCCGGTGGGGTGGTGCTGCCCGGGTCGACCCGCACACCGACCGCAGCCGAACCGGGCAACGCGGTGCGGCTCATCCTCGCGCCCGACCTGTTGTCCGGGCTCGACCAGGCCCGCCGCAAACTCGGCGTGACCCGGTTCGAGCTGCTGCTGACGGTGCTGAACGCCGTCCTCGCCCGGTACGGCAACGATCAGGTGCCGATCGGAGTCGGCCTGTCGACCCGGACCGCCGGGACCGCCGACGAGATCGGGCTGTTCGTCAACGAACTGCCGGTCCGGGTCGCGATCACCGACGGCAGCTTCCGCGATCACGCGATGGCCGTCCGCGAGCAGGTACGCGCGTTGAACGCCTTCCGGTCCGTTCCGCTGGCGCAGGTGGTCACCGGACTGCGGCCGGCCGCGTCGGTGGCGCCGGTCTCCTTCGGCTACCGCCGGCGCGGGCCGGATCCCGTTTTCGACGGGGTCGCGACCACCGTGGAGTGGACGCTGTTCAGCGGCGCCGCCCGCAACGCGCTGCACGTCCAGGCGGTCGACGGGCCACACCCGGACGGTACGGACACCGTCGAGTTGAGTCTGCAGCACAGTCCGGCGGTGCTGCCGGTGGATGCGGTGGCCCGGATCGGCACCCACCTGCGGACCATGCTCGCCGCGGTCGCCGCCGACCCGGAGCAGCCGGTCGTCGACCTGCCGTTGCTGCCCGCCGAGGAGCTCGAACTGGTCTGCCACGCCTGGAACATCACCGACAGGGCGGTCGCACCGGACGTCACCGTACTTACGCTCTTCGCCGACCAGGTGCGGCGCGACCCGGCTGCGGTCGCGGTGGTCGACGGCGAGCGCAACCTCAGTTACGCCGAGCTCGACCAGGTCAGTGCCCGGCTCGCCGGGCTACTGCGTGGGCACGGCGTCGAACCGGGATCGCTGGTCGCGGTGGTGCTGGACCGGTCCTGGCAGGCGATCGCCGCGCTTCTCGCGGTGCTGCGCTGCCGCGCCGGCTACGTGCCGGTCGACCCGACCTATCCACCCGCCCGCCAGGAGATGATCATGGCTGACGCGAATCCGGTGCTGGTGCTGACCACCGCCACCGGTGCCGCCCAGTTGCCGGCCGGCACGCCGGCGCTCGCGCTCGACCAGGTCGACCTGACCGCAGCCGCCGCCGACACACCCCAGTCGGCGCAGCGGCGGCCCGAAGCCACCGACCTGGCGTACGTGCTCTACACGTCCGGCTCGACCGGTCGGCCAAAGGGCGTCGCGGTGCCGCAGGACGCGCTGGCCAACCTGGTCCTGGCGATGCGGGAACAGTTCGGTGGCGGGCCGCAGCACCGGTGGCTGCACCTGACGTCGCTGGCGTTCGACATCTCAGCGGTGGAGATCTACCTGCCGCTGACCACCGGTGGCCGGGTGGTGGTCGCCGCCGGAGTGAGCGCGCTGGACGGCGCCGGCGTGCTGCGGCTGGCCCGCCAGGCCGGCGTCACCCACCTGCAGGCCACCCCGTCCGGCTGGCGGGTGCTGCTGGAGGCCGGCCTGGACGACCGGGTGGTGGCGGTGACCGGCGGCGAGGCGCTACCGGTGCCGCTGGCCCGACAGTTGCGGGCCCGGGTGGACCGGCTCGTCAACGGGTACGGCCCGACCGAGGCGACGATCTACGCGACGATGGCGGAGATCGAGCCGGATCCGACCGAGGTGACCATCGGGCGGCCGGTCGCCAACACCACCACGTACCTGCTCGACGAGCACCGGCGGCCGGTGCCGATCGGGGTCGCGGGCGAGTTGTATCTCGGCGGCCGGGGTGTCGCCACCGGCTACCTGCACCGGCCGGAGCTGACCGCCGAACGGTTCGTCACCGACCCGTTCGGCGGGGCCGACGGTACGGTGGACGGCTCAGCCGGGCGGCTCTACCGGACCGGGGACGTCTGCCGCTGGCTGCCGGACGGGCGGATCGAGTTTCTCGGCCGCGCCGACGACCAGGTGAAGATCCGCGGCCACCGGGTCGAGCTGGGGGAGATCACCGCCCGGCTGGTGGAGCATCCTTCGGTGGCCCAGGCGGTGGTCCTGCTGGCCGCTGGAAACGAGGCCGGCGACGACGCGGAGCGGCTGGTGGCGTACCTGGTGCCGCGGGGTGCCGCGCCGACCGTCGCACAGCTACGCCAGCACCTGACGCTGACGCTGCCCACCGCGATGGTGCCGGCCGCCTGGGTGCTGCTGGACCAGTTGCCGACCAGTCCGAACGGCAAGCTCGACCGGGCGGCGCTGCCGGCACCGGATCAGCCGACGCAGGACATCGGTGCCGGTGACGCCGCCGACCCTGGCGCGGATCCGATCGTCGAGGAGATCCGCCTCATCTGGCAGGACGTGCTGCAGATCGCGGACATCGGGGTGGACGAGGACCTGTTCGACCTGGGCGGGCACTCGCTGACGGTCACCCGGATCAGCAGCCGGATTCACCGGCGGCTCGGCGTCGAGGTGCCGTTGGAGACCTTCTTCGACGCACCAACGATCGCCGAAATCGCCGAAATCGTCCGGGAGACGGTCACCGGGCACTGACCGGGCACCCTTGGCAGGACACGACGAACAGGATGTGGAGCGGCAATGATGGATGAGGCGAAGCTACGCCAGCGGGTGGCGGAGTTGGTCAGCGCCGCGACCGGCGGCGACGTACCCGTCGGACAGGTGCTGGGCGGCGGATCGCTGGTCGCCATGGGGGTCGACTCACTCGGCCTGCTACGGCTGGTCGACGCCATCGAGTCGGAGCTCGGCGTGGAGGTCGAGTTCGACGCGCCCGGACGAAAACTCGACACAGTAGACAATCTGGTTCTGGCGGTCGGCGACGCCCAGCGGGCCGAGCCGGCCACGGGGGTCACCGCGATCGGATGACCGCTGCACTAGGCTGCGGTCGTGCAGGTCGAGGGTGGGAACGCGGGCGAGCGCCTCAAGCGCATCGAGGCGGTCACCGACCCCGCGCTGTCGCGGCTCAGCTTCGATTCGTTGCTGGTCGAGGCGACGGCCCGGACCGGCCAGTTGCTCGATGTCGACACGGTCGCCGTGTGCCTGCTCGACGCGCACTCCCAGCAGTTCGTCACCGCCGCCGCCTGGGGCATCGAGGCCCATCACGACCACCCGGCCCGGCTCGCGCTGCACCGCGGCTACGCCGGGGAGGTGCTGTCCAGCGGTGTGCCGGTGCGCCTGACCGACCCGGGCGAAGGCGAACTGGCCCACCCCGGGCTGCGGGGTCAGGGCATCCGCTCGCTGCTGGCGGTGCCGATCATCGTCGGCGGTACGATCGCGGGAGTACTGCACGTGGCCTCCCGGCGGGTGCGGGACCATCTGACCGACGACGAACAACTGCTGTCGCTGGTCGCCGACCGGATCGCCCTGGCCAGCGAGGCCCGGGAGCGACGCGTCGACCGCGCCACCACTCTCGCGCTACAGCACGACCTGCTGCCGACCCGGTTGCCGGCCGTGCCAGGGCTCGAGTTCTCGGCCCGCTACGTCGCCGGGCACGACGCCGGCGTCGGCGGTGACTGGTACGACGTACTCCCGTTGCCCGACGGCTGGGTGGGGGTGGCGATCGGCGACGTCACCGGACGCGGCCTGCACGCCGCGACCGTGATGGGCCGGCTACGCAGCTCGCTGCGGGCGTACGCGCTGGAATCGACCGACCCGGCCGACGTGCTGGCCCGCCTCGACCGCAAGATGCAGCACTTCGAGCCGGGCATGATGGCGACGGTGTGTTACGCGACCATCAGGCCCGACCGTACGGCGATGTCGCTGTCCACCGCCGGGCATCCGCCGCCGGTGACGATCGCCGGTACCGATTCCTACTGCCTACCGGTGCCGGCCGACCTCCCGCTGGGCACCCGGATCCAACGCCGTCGCCGCAACAGTAGCGTCGAGCTGGATCCGGGCGCACTGCTGTTCTTCTTCACCGACGGGCTGGTGGAGCGGTGCGGGCCGACCATCGACACCGGGCTCCAACAGCTCTGTCGGGCGCTCACCGGGTCCAGCGCCGAGGCAGCCTGCTCGGCGGTGATGGCCGCCTTGGTGGACGGCCGTCCACTGGTCGACGACATCGCGATGCTCGCACTGCACCGCAGCTGAACCACCGGTCAGATCAGGGCCGAGCCACCGACGGCACCCCGGCGGCGTCGTGCGGGGTCCGGGCTCGAGGATCGTCGGCGCTGCGGGCAGTCGCCGCGACGCCGGCCCAGTCCTGCCGCCCGCCCATTGCGTCCATTGTGGGCGCATCGGCGCCCCGGGGCTGCGCGTCCGGGCTGGTCTTGCGCCCATTGGCGAGTGTAACCCGGTCGAAACGCACCTCGACCGGGCCGGCGTACCGTTTGCCGTTGACCGGGTCGTGGCGCATGAACCGCGCGGGGGCGATCCGCACCGTGACGTCGTACGGCCCCGGGCCGGGCACGCTGGCGTTGCCGCCGTAGTGGTACAGGAACGGGTGCCAGCGGAACGGCAGCCCGGCCGAGACGACCGGTCGCCCGTCCCGGGTGACGTCGATCTCGACGGAGAGGTCGGGAACGAACCGGCCGTCGGCGGCGTCGGCCACCGCCACCTCGAGATGCACGTTCGCCTCTTCGGCCGCCTCCCGCCACACCAGTTGCCCGTCGGCGAGTTCGTACATGCCCTCGGCCCGCTCGTTGACGAACGACACCACGTAGTCGCCGGCCCGGCGGCTCAACGCACCGTCCTCGGCAGCCATGGCCCGCAGCGCGTTCGCGTACGCGTGACCCTGCTGGCGGGCCACGGCCAGCTGTGCCTCGGTCGCTTCGTTGCTTTCCCGCATCGGCGGGCGCTCGGCTGGTGTGGTCATGATCGTCCTCCGGCTCCGGTTTGGTCCCGTGCGTATCTGCCGGCTACCCCGCCGCGGACGCACTATTACCGCGATCCGCCGATCCTCCGGTCGAGCAATGACACGCAGATGACCCGACCGTCGCGGCACCGCCCGCCGGTGCCGGGCCGAGACCCTAGCCGACCTGCACCTTCCGGCGGCCGAACGCCGGGCCTGGGCCGACGTTGCGCGCTGCCGGCCGACCACTGAGGTACCGTGTGCCGAGGGTGAGCGACGTGACACAGGTCCAGCTGTCCGACGTGTTCGTGGAGATGGCCGACACACTCGTCGACGACTTCGACGTACTCGATCTCCTACATGTGCTCGCCGACCGGTGTGTGCAGCTGCTGGGCGTGTCGGCTGCCGGGCTGTTGGTGACCGATCAACGGGACACCCTCCAGGTGGTGGCCGCCTCGTCCGAACGCACCCGGCTGCTGGAACTGTTCCAACTTCAGACCGACCAGGGGCCGGCCGTGGACTGTTTCCACACCGGCCAACCGGTGTCGGTCGTCGACCTACGGGCCGCCGGTCAGCGCTGGCCAGGATTCGCCGCCGCCGCTGCCGGAGTCGGCTTCACCGCCGTTCACGCCCTGCCGATGCGGCTGCGCACCGAGATCATCGGAACGCTGAGCCTGTTCGACACCGGGCCGGACGTCCTCGACGAGGGCAGGATCCGGATCGGGCAGGCGCTGGCCGACGTGGCGACCATCGGACTGCTCCAGCAACGCGCCATCCACCACCGAGGCCTGCTCACCGAGCAGCTACAGGCCGCGCTGCACAGCCGGGTCCTGATCGAGCAGGCCAAGGGCGTACTCGCCGAACGGTTTCAGATCGACGTCGGTGAGGCCTTCACCATGCTCCGCGGCAACGCCCGCCGCCAGCACCGTCGGCTGTCCGACCTGGCCCAGGCGATCGTCGACGGATCCGAGCAGCTGTCACCCGAACGAAGCCGCTACGACCTGTCCGCCGGAGCGAACGGCCCGACCAGGGAGTAGGCTGAGGATGTCGTCCTGGACCCCGACGGCTGCGGTTCGCGTCTTCGCGCACCACCGTCGAAACAGAGGCCCAGATGACCAGTCCTGCCAACGCCACCACTGAGCAGTCCCGGCCCAAGGTCCACGACCGGCCACGCCCCGTGGCACGTACCCGCGCGGCCGGTGGCCGGCGTACTACCGGTGAGCGTGCACGCCAGCGTCCGACGCATCGTCAGGCGGCGGCTGGCCAACCGCCGACGTAGTTCCCCGAGCGCCCCCGGAATCACCGGCCAGGTCTCCCCCCAGCACGACCTCTTCAGGGAGTAACCGTTGAAAATCGCCAGGCACAAGATCGTCAGTATTCTCCGCGACCGTGGCCAGCAGCTCCGGGCCGACTGGGTCGAGCGTGAGCTGCCCGAGTGGGTCGACCCCGGAGAGCACCACGGGGTACTCGCCACCCTACGGCTCGAGCCGGCCGACCTGGCGGACGCGCCCGCCCGGTGAAGGTCGCTCTGCTCGGTCCGGTGGCCTGGCGGACACCGCCATACCACTACGGCCCCTGGGAACAGGTGACCGGTCTGCTGGCCGAAGGGCTGGTCCGCCGGGGCGTGGACGTGACGCTGTTCGCGACGCTGGACTCGGTCACCTCCGCCGCCCTCGACGGCGTCTGCCCCCCGGGGGTACGCCGACGACCCGGACCTGGACGGCCGGGTGTGGGAGGCGATGCACGTCTCCCACGCATTCGCGCAGTCGTCGCGGTTCGACCTGGTGCACAGCCACCTCGACTGGCTGCCGCTGGCGTTCGCCGAGCACTGCCGCGCCCCGCTGCTCACCACCGTGCACGGCTTCTCCGGAGCGGGGATCCTCCCCGCGTACGCCCGGGCCCGATCCTGCTACGTGTCCATCTCCGACGCTGATCGCAGCGCCGAGCTCGACTACCTCGCCACGGTGCACCACGGCGTCGACCTCGCCGGCCTGCCCTTCACCCACGAGGCCGGCGACGGCCTGGCCGTCTTCGGCCGCATCCACCCCGACAAGGGAACCCACACCGCCATCGAGATCGCCCGGCTCGCCGGTCGGCCGCTGACCATCTGCGGCATCGTGCAGGACGAGCGGTACTTCGCCGAACAGGTGGCCCCGCACATCGACGGGGACCAGGTCGTCTTCCTCGGTTCGGTCGGCCCGCGCCGACGTGCGGAGGTACTTGGCGCAAGCGCCGCGCTGCTGCATCCGATCGCCTTCAACGAACCGTTCGGGTTGTCGGTGGTCGAGTCGATGGTCTGCGGCACCCCGGTCATCGCCTACGCCCGGGGATCGATGCCGGAAGTCGTCGACGAAGGGGTGACCGGATACCTGGTGCACCCCGACGACAAGGCCCCGGCGAAGGCCATCGGTACGGCCGTCGACGCCGTCTGCGCAGCGGCCGGGCTCGATCGGGCCGCCTGCCGGGAACGGGCCCGGCAACGCTTCGGCGCGGACCGGATGGTCACCGACTATCTGGCCGTGTACGACCACCTCACCCGCTGACCGCCCCCCGTACGGCGGCGACGACCGACACCCGGAAGGCCACTACCGTGCCCAGCTACGGTTTCCTCAGCAGCCACCCACCGACCAAGTGTGGACTGGCCACGTTCAACTCGGCCCTCGCAGCCAGCTTGACCGCCGACGGCACCCGGGGCGGCATCGTGCGGGTCACCGACCCCAGCGACGACCTGCGGCCCGAGACCGGCGTGGTGCACACCTGGTCGACCGGCGGCCCGGCCGGCTGGCGGGACGCCGCCGCGGCCCTGAACACCTTCGACGTGGCGATCGTTCAACATGAGTACGGCATCTATCCCGGCGCCGACGGCGAGGACATCCTGCCGTTGCTGCGCCGGCTCACCGGCCCGAGCATCGTGGTCCTGCACACCGTGCTGCGCCGGCCGTCCCCCCGGCAGAAGTCGCTGCTGGAGCAGATCGTCGCCGCCGCCGGGGCGATCGTCACCATGACCAACACGGCCCGCGACCGGCTGATCGTCGGCTACGCGGTGCCACCGGGCAAGGTCACGGTGATCCCGCACGGCGTCGGCGAACATGTCGGCGTACCGGTCGAGCGCCGGGCCCGCCCCCACCTGCTGACCTGGGGGCTGATCGGTCCAGGCAAAGGCCTCGAGTGGTCGTTGCGGGCGCTGGCCCGACTGCGGCACCTCGATCCGTCACCCACGTACACCATCGCCGGCCGGACCCACCCGAAGGTGCTCGAGCACCACGGGGAGGCGTACCGATCGGGGTTGCACCAGCTCGGCGCCCAACTGGGTGTCGCACATGCCGTCGACTACCAGGACGTCTATCACGATCTGCCGACCCTCAGCCGGCTGATCCGCTCCGCCGACGTGGTCGTGCTGCCCTACGACTCCCAGGAACAGGTCACTTCCGGGGTGCTCATCGAGGCGGTGGCCGCCGGCGTGCCGGTCGTGGCCACGGCGTTCCCGCACGCCGTCGAGTTGCTCACCGGTGGCCCCGGCCTGGTCGTGCCCCACCGGGATCCGGCGGCGTTGGCGACGGCAATCGGCCGGATCCTGACCGAACCAGGTCTTGCCGCACGCCTGGCCGGCCGCGCCTGGCCGCTGGCGGCGCAGCCACGGTGGCCGGCGGTGGCGGCGCGCTACACGGCCCTCGCCGAGCGACTCGTCGCCGCCCACCCACCGATCGTCACCCCGGCGGCCGTCGGTGTCGCCGCCACCGATATCGCCACCCTCGGTGTCGCCACCCTCGGTGTCGCCACCCTCGGTGTCGCCGCCGTCGGTGCGGCCCCGGCGTGACCGCGACCACCGGCCACCCCGGCACGGCGGACACCTGGCGCGGGTACCGCATCCCGGCGCCGAGCTTCGCGCACCTGAGTCGGTTGAGCGACGACACCGGCCTGTTCGAACACGCGCGACACGCCACCGTCCGCCGCGAGCACGGCTACTGCACCGACGACGTCGCCCGCGGCCTGGTCGTCACCAGCCGCCAGCCGCAACCGACCAGCGAGGTCCTGCGGCTCACGGAGCGCTATCTCGCCTTCCTGACCCACGCGCAGGACGCCGACGGCGCCTTCCGTAACCGGCTCGGTCACGACCGGCGTTGGAGCGACGAACCCGGGCTCGGCGACTGGTGGGGGCGGGCGCTGTGGGGGTTGGGCACCGCAGCCGCCCGCAGCCCCGCCGAATGGATCCGGAAGGAGGCGCTGGTCGCCTTCGACCGGGGGGCGACGAGGCGCTCCCCGGCCCCACACGCGATGGCCTTCGCCGGACTCGGCGCCGCCGAGGTACTGCGCCGCCACCCGGCCCACATCGCGGCGGCCGCGCTGCTGGCCGACGCCGCCGCCACCATCGGCGCCCCCGGTACCGACCCGCAGTGGCCCTGGCCCCAGCCACGGCTGACGTACACGAACGCCGCTCTCGCCGAGGTCGTCATCGCCGCCAGCCAACTACCTCACGGCGGGCCGCCGCTCGACGACGGTCTCCGGATGCTGACCTGGCTACACGACGTGCAGCTCCTCGCCGGGCACCTGTCGGTCGTACCCGCCGGCGGGTGGGGACCCGGTGCCGAACGGCAGCGCCACGACCAGCAGTCGATCGAGGTCGCCGCCTTCGCCGACGCCTGCGCCACCGCCGCCAGGGTCACCGGCGACCCTGCCTGGCAGACCGGGGTACGCCAGGCGATCGGCTGGTTCCTCGGCGACAACGACCTCGGTACACCGATGTGGAGCCCGGCGACCGGCGGCGGCTACGACGGACTGACTCCCCAGGGGCCCAACCTCAACCAGGGTGCCGAATCCACCCTGGCGCTCATCGCCACCCTGCAACACGCCCGGCGGCTGCCTTGACCGGCGTCACAGCCGTCCGGCAGGACGTCACCATCGCCCCGGACCCGCGTCGGGTCATCATCAAGCTCTTCGTCCCCGGCGAGGACGACGCCGTGGTACGTGCCCGCACCCATGGGCTCGTCGATCGCGTCGCACGGCTCGACGAGAAGGAGACCGGCCGGCTGCTGCGGGAGACCATCGACCGCTTCGACGCTAGACATCACGCGCTCGAAGACACGTTCCGCCATCACTACGACCTGGTCGGGCACCGGATCGACCGGGCCCGGGACCTGTCCCCCAGCGCCCGGCTGCTAGTCGGCGCCTACTTCAGCCACGAGTACGCGGTCGAGGCGGCGGCGTTGTGCAACCCGTCGATGGTCGCCCACCCCGACCAGACCGGGCTGCGCGCCGGGCAGTTGCGGGTCGCGGTCAGCCTGCGCCAGATCGGCGAGGGCCACCTGTCGTCCGTCGGGTTCGCCACCGCCGTCCTCGGGCCGGACCGGCGGATCACCGTCGCCGACCGCGGCGGCCCGCTGGTAGCCGGCAGGCGGGTGGGTGTCCGGCACCACCGGAACCTGCTCACCGCCGGGCTGGCCGAGCAAGACTGCGACAACGAGATCACCGCGACCGTGCTGGACGCCCTTCCGGAGCAGTACGACGAGGCCACCTTCGAGCGGGTGCTCGCCGCACTGCCGCCGGACCTGCTGTCACGCAGCACCGGTCCGGGCACCCTCGAAGACCTTCGCCGCACCGACGCGGCCAGCTACGCGACGACCTTTCCCGCCGGGACCGCACTGCACCAACGGGTGCTCTGGCCGGCCACCCCGGCGGAGAGCAACGGTCTGGAGGATGTGCGACTCGTCAGGTTCACCGACGAGGGCGGACCGACGTACCGGGGCACCTACACCGCCTACGACGGACGGCGCATCGCCACCCGCGCGCTGGCCAGCAGGGACCTACGCCGCTTCGAGATCACCCCGATGCGTGGGCCCGGTGCCCGCAACAAGGGCGTCGCGTTGTTTCCGCGTACGGTCGACGGCCGGCACCTCGCGCTGTGCCGCACCGACGGCGAGTCCATCGGTCTGACCCAGCTGGACGCCGAGAGCCGGTGGCAGGAGCAGATCCCGTTGCACACCCCACGGGACAGCTGGGAACTCATCCAGGTCGGAAACTGCGGTTCCCCGATCGAGACCGACGACGGCTGGCTCGTCCTCACCCACGGCGTCGGTCCGATGCGCCGGTACGCCATTGGCGCACTCCTGCTCGACCTGCGTCGACCGGAACGGGTCGTCGCACGACTGCCGGGGACGCTGCTGGCACCCGACGACGGCGACCGGGACGGGTACGTCCCCAACGTCGTCTACTCCTGCGGTGGGCTGATCCACGACGGTGAGCTGTGGCTGCCGTACGGTGCCAGCGACGCCCGGGTCGGCTTCGCCACCGTAGCCGTCCCCACGCTGCTCGCCGCGATGGTGGAGACCCGGCCACCGGGCGACCGGACCGGTTGAACGCCATCCTCGGAGCACGTTGTCCACGCCACCCAGAATGCGGGCGACGGCGAGAGTGGCGCCGGCCGGCAACGGTGGCCGGAGGGCCACCGTTGCCGGCCGGCTGGTCGGTCAGAGGACCGCGCAGGCGGTGCCGTTGAGGGTGAAGGAGGACGGTCGCCCGGCGTTGCCGGTGTGGGTGGCCTGGAAGCCGAAGTCGACTGAGGAGTTCGGGGCTATCGTGCCGTTGTAGGAGACGTTGCTGGCCTTGACCAGCCCGCTCATCGGGGAGTAGGTGGCGTTCCAGCCATTGGTGATGGTCTGCCCGCTGGGCAGCGTGAACGCCAGCGTCCATCCGTTGACCGTCGTGGTGCTGGTGTTGGTCACGCTGATGGCCGTGGTGAGCCCGGTGTTCCATGCGTTGACGGTGTACGTGACCCGGCATCCCGTCGTGGGTGGCGCGGTGGTCGGTGGCGCCGTGGTCGGCGGTGCGGTGGTCGGTGGTGCCGTGGTCGGCGGTGCAGTGGTCGGCGGCGGGCCGCCGTTGCCCCTCACCAGCACGCCCACACTCACTGGTCCGAAGCCCAATCCGTTGGCCGGATCAGTCGCCGTATAGGTGAAGTTCGCCAAACCGCTGTAGTTGGCCGCCGGGGTGAACCGGGCGGTACGGCCGTCGCCCAGCAGGGTGACCGTGCCATTGCTGCCCGAGGCGACGGTGAAGTTCAGGGCCAAGCCACCGTTGAGGGCACGCAGGTCCACGTCCACCGAATCGTTGCGATTGACCGTCGCATGGCCGTCGGACAACCAGTTCAGGTACTTCTCCAGCATCGTGTAACCGGCCGCGTCGGTGTTGTTCCGGTCCGCAGCGTTGGTCGGGTTGAGCCCGAGGGCCTGCTCCCAGTAGTCCGGCATGCCGTCACTGTCGGTGTCGGTGGGTGCCGGCTCCGAGACGAGGGTGGGCCAGCCGCCGACGTCGGAGACGTTGTTGATGATCCTCCCGTTCTGCTGACGGACGGAGTCGACAATTCGCTTGTCCACCGCGTCACGACGCCACGGCATCGCGCCGCCCTGAGCTAGCACCCGCGCGTACGCGGTGCCTGCGGAATCGGTCGTCACCGGCGGGACGGGCCACTGGCTGCTCTGTCTGGTGTAGTTTCCACAGAACATCCCCCACCCGGTGTCGCTACCGTCGACCCGGCCGTTCTTGTTCAAGTCGATCATGTTGCCCGACTGATAGTTCCGGAGACTGCCGCCACTGTCCATGGCGCACGTCGCGGTCGAGTTCGGCCCAGCCACCAGGTAGTTGTTGATGTAGTTCAGCTCGATCGGACCGTCGTCGCTGCCGCTGTAACCGGCGGCGTAGCCCCAGTTGGAGAAGACGTTGTTGCGCAGGTCCAGTCGGAAGCCCGGGTCCGGGGCGTCGGTGCCCGGACGCGGGTTGCGGCTGACGTTGTTCGCCCACAGGTTGTGGTGCCAGGAGTACGTGGTGTCGTGCGCGGAGGCGATGATGCTGCCGAACGCGTGGTTGTCACGGTTCAACGCCTCGGAGATGATCGTGTTCTGCACCGTCAGGTTCTGAACGTCGCGGCTTGCCGAGATCACTTCGTCCGATCCCCACGAACCCGACACGTGGTCGATGATGATGTCGCGGCCGGACGAGATCCACATACTGTCGCGCGAGTCATTCGCCCCGGTCCGCAGCCGGATGTGGCGGATCACCACATCGTGTGCCCCGTTACCGATGCCGATCGTGTAGTTACGGATCGCGATCCCGTCGCCGGGCGCGCTCTGGCCGGCAATCGTGATGTTCGACCTGTTGATCCCGAGATTGGAGTTCAGCGCGATCGTGCCCGAGACCTTGAACAGAATCGTTCTACCGCCGGCCGGCGCGCTGTCGATACCGGCTCGCAGGGACCCTGCCCCGCCGTCGGCGAGCGTCGTCACGTAGTAGACGTCACCGCCACGGCCGCCCTTGGCGTTGGCTCCCGCTCCCTCCGCACCGGGGAACGCGGGTGGGACCGCCGCCGCGGCGGGCCCCGAGTCAGCCGCTGCCTCAGCGCGTGACACGAGGGTGGATTCGGCACCCAGTGTCGGACCGACAGCTACCACCATCGCCGCCACTGTGAAGACCGTCCACCACCGGCCACGCCGGCCGAGCGGCAGGGACTCACCTGCTTTCATTCTTGCCTCCCTCTGACGTGTGCAACAGGAGATCGGGATGCATCGAGGCGTCCTGAGGCTAGCTCCGGTGGCCCCGGTGTATGGCCGTGCTCGACCAACGCCCCGTCGTGAGTGGCCGCCCGGTGGCAGTCTCGGCCAGCCGTCACCGCCACCATGAAGATTTTTACATCCATGGTCATCGATGCATTCGTGCTCAAGTTAGCGTCTGCCAGGAGGGATGTCAAGATGCCGACAATCCAGCAAGATGTCCGCAAGGTGTCGACGGCATCTCCAGTCTGGCGGCGACCGCGACCACGGCGGCCCACCCAGGCGATCGGTCAGGCGTTGCCAGCAAGAGCCGGCGGCCCCGGCGCGCAGCGTCTCCACGCTCAGACCACCCAGGTGGCGAGCATCGTCGCCGCGCCGGTCAGGAGACCTGTCAGCAGCGCCAGCCTCGGCCACGGTGAGGCGGTGATCCGCGCCACCGGGACATCGCCACGGGCGGGGTCTCGCTCGTCACCGGCCCGGTCTCGTCGGGATCACCGGCGGAGACCCTGGACCGGGTGCAGGGCGCGTCGCAGGCCGCACAGGATGCCGACAGCGCGGGAGAGCAGCGGCCCAGCAAGGTCCGCCCGAACCTGGGCCAGGCTGGCGTTCCATGGCCCGTCGGCGTACGTGGGATAGGCGTGCACGGTGCCGGCGACGTCGCGTACCTTCGCTCCCCGGCGGATCGCGGCCGCCAACTCGGCGATCGACTCCCCGGCCCGGGGCGACACCACGGTGGCGCCCAGCAGCCGGCCGGCCGGGCCGATCACCAGCAGGGTGAACCCGTCCGGGCGTCCGTCGGCGATCGCCCGGTCGACGTGCTCGTGCGTCAACCGTCGACAGTGGACCCGGTCGCCGTGGCGGCGCCGGGCCTGGGCGAGGGTCGCCCCGACGTGTGCCACCTCCGGGTCGGTGAACGTCACCCACGGGACCGCCGCGTAGTCGACGCGGCGGCGCAGCCCGAGCAACGCGTTCGTCGCGGCGTAGCCGCCCTGCACCCCCGCGACATGGGTGAACGGCAGCACACCGGTAACGTCACCGGCGGCGAAGATCCGCCGGTTGCTGGTCCGCAGCAGCCCGTCCACGACGACCCGGCCCCGCTCGTCGCAGCGCACCCCGGCGGCGGCCAGTCCCAGCCCGCCGGTACGGGGTCGCCGGCCGGTGGCGACCAGGATCCGGTCGACCACGACCGGATCCGCGCCGGTCAGACTCACCGTGCCGCCGTCGACGCGTTCGACGTTCGCCCCGGTCAGCACGGTCACCCCCTCGGCGCGCAGCCGTTCGGCGAGCAGGGCGCCCACCTCCGGCTCCTCCTTGGCCAGCAGCCGGTCGGCCCGCTGCACGATGGTGACCCGTACCCCGAGTCTCGCGAGGGCCTGGCCCAGCTCACAGCCGACCGGGCCGCCACCGAGCACCGCCACCCGTTGCGGCAACGCGTCGAGATTCCACAGCGTCTCGGTGGTCAGCGGGTCCGCCTCGGCCAGACCGGGCAGATCCGGTACGACCGGGACGGAGCCGGTGGCGAGCACCGCCCAGCGGAACCGCACCGCCCGCGCGCCGTCGGCCCCGGTCACCCGCAGAGTCCCCGGTCCGGTGAACTCCGCCCGGCCGGTCACGACCTGCGCCCCGTCCGCGCTGATCGCCGCCGGAGAGTCGACCGGCTCGATCCGGGCGATGGCGGCCCGCACGTACGCCAGCACCGCGGCGTCGTCCACCTTCGGCCGGCCGGCGTGCACCCCGAACCGGGCGGCGGTACGAACGGTGTACGCGGCATGCGCAGCGGCGATCAACGATTTGCTCGGTACACAACCGGTCCACAGGCAGTCACCCCCGGTCCGGTCGGACTCGACCAGCAACACCCGGGCGCCGAACCGACCGGCGGTCTTGGCCGCCACGATGCCGGCCGTGCCGCCACCGACGATCGCCAGATCCCACTCGTCCATACCTGTCCCACTCTCGCTGTCGGCACCGCCCGCACAGGGCGACCCCTCCAGGTTGCCCTACCGAGCTGTCCGCGGCTGTGATCTACCTTCCGGAACTCTCCCTTGGCTTCCGAAACTCTCCCGACGACGACAGCCTGACCGACCCACGCCCGGTTAGAGCTGCGGTGAACGGGTATGCCGGCAGATGTGACAGCTACGGAGGGAGCGGGCGGATGACCGGACGGCTGGCGGGCAGGACCGCCATCATCACCGGCTCGGACTCGGGCATCGGGCAGGCCACCGCGATCGAGTTCGGCCGGGAAGGCGCCGACGTCGTGGTGCACTACCTGCACGACCACGCCGGGGCGAACCACACGAAGGCCGAGATTGAGAAGGCTGGCCGGCGGGCCGTGGTGGTCCAGGGCGACATCAGCGTCGAGCATCAGGTCGAGGCGATGTTCGACGAGGCACTCGCCGAGTTCAGCACCCTGGACGTGTTGATGAACGACGCGGGGGTGGACGCCGCCGGAACCCCGGTGGCGGATCTGGACACCGAGACCTGGGATCGCGCCATCCGCACCAACCTGTACGGCATGTTCTTCTGCTGCCGGCGCTTCGTGCGGCACCGCCGCAACCAGGGCGGCCACGGGAAGATCATCAATATCACCTCCATCCACCAGGAGGTCGCCCGGGCCGGCGGTGCGGACTACGACGCCAGCAAGGGCGGCATGCTCGAGTTGGCCAAGAGTCTCGCGCTGGAGGTCGCCCCGATGCACATCAACGTCAACAACATCGGGCCCGGGATGGTGCTCACCCCATTCAACCAGCAGGCGATCGACGACCCGAAGTTCCTGCAGGAGCAGGTCCAGTCGATCCCGTGGAAGCGGGCCGCCCAGCCGGAGGAGATTGCCAGACTCGCTGTCTTCCTGGCCAGCGACGACGCGGACTACGTCACCGGGTCCACGTACTTCATGGACGGTGGCCTCATGCAGAACCAGGGACAGGGCGCGTAAGCCCCCGCGCGACCGCGTCCAGTCCGAGGTGTACGTGTACCGCCGGGGTCTGGTGGCCTGACCGCCGGCGGGCCGCGACGGGCCGCCGCCGGTCCCTGCCATCCCGGGTCGACCACCGGTCGCTAGACTGGGCCGTCGCGCCCTCGTAGCTCAGGGGATAGAGCATCGGTTTCCTAAACCGTGTGTCGCAGGTTCGAATCCTGCCGGGGGCACCCCAAAGATCAGCGAAAACGCCAGCTGACCAGCGCGTACGCAGATCCGTCGATGATCCACAACATGCAGCCGGATGCCACCGGAAGCCGCCGTTTGTCGCCAGCCACGGACTATTCACGGATTGATCTTGAAGGCGTTTCCCCAGGTCACACCCGGTCCCCGGAGCAAGATCCGGACTGGTGGCCGACACCGCGAGCCTACCCACCAAAGCCCTGCAACGCGTCGCCGATCCGCTGGTTGACCGTCGCCTCCTGACCGTCGATTCCCGTCGTTGACCGACGGAACGCGCAGATCGAGCAGAGTTTGCGCCGTGAGCGCCTTCCGCGCGTCAGCGGACAGGTATGCCGTCACGACTGCCCGCCGTCGGCGGCGAACATCAACGCCCGCACGAGGACCAGGACGCGATCCCCGGACCAGCCGTCGTGCATCATCTTGACGCCTTCCTGCCAGATCCACTCCCCGGTGCCCAGCTCACGCGGCCGACCTCCCCGAGCCGGCGCAGTCCACACACGACCGACGCACCCACGCACCCCCGCGACCCGTACCCCCGGCGACCGCCTGTAGGTCGGCCCGCTGGGTGACGTACTTCCACCCCGCCCCTGCGCAGGAGTCACAGGTAGGCGAGTGCTGAACGGCCGCGCAATCCGTCGCCGTCCAGTGCGCCGGCCACGGCCTGCGACGCTACGAGCGTCAGGTGATCCGGCCGGCTTGGTGGAACATATGCTGCGCCGAGCATGAAACTCCCCAGCCGTCGCAGCATTAGGAATAGTTCTATGAGACCCTACGTCTCACCCATACGTCAATAGAACTAGCTCTAATAACTATATATCGCACGTTCTGAGTAGATAAAGTAATTCTGTCCCGTTGGCGAGGAGGATGCATGAGGATGGGCTACCGCGAACTGGCGGACCTCCTACGCGACGCCATCCGACGGGGCGACTATCCCGAAGGTGGGACGCTGCCCAAGCAGAACGAGATCGCAGCTGCGCATGGGGTAAACATCAACACCGTGCGACAAGCCGTCCGCGTTCTGGAAGCCGAAGGACTCGTCACACCCGTCCGCCGACGCGGCACGATCATCCGTCCGCAGCTGCCGATGAAGCGACTCGGAGCCGAGCGATACGCCAAGAGCAAGTGGAAGACCGGCGACCTGGTCGCGTTCGCCGCCGACAGGGAAGCGACCGGACGACCCTGGACGCCCGGCGACCAGACCAACAGCATCCGACTCACCGAAGCCGACCGAGACACGGCCGACGCGCTCCACCTACCGCCCGGCGCATCCGTCTACGAACGCGCCCGCCTGGTCAAGGAGGCCGGCGTCCCGACTCACACCCTCACCAGCTACTACCGGCCCGAGGACGTCGAAGGATCACCACTGGTCGACGCCACCGCCGGCCCAGCCGGACGCGGAGGCGGATTCGCCGTCCTCACCTCTCGCGGACTCGAGCCCGACCAGATCACCGAAACCCTGCATGCCCGCATGCCCACACCCGACGAGGCCAAGGAACTACAGCTTCCTGCCGGTGAGCCCGTCGTCATCCTGCACCGCACCACCGTCATCAGCGACGGCCGACCAGTCGAGTTCGCCCGCGGAGTGCACGCAGCGTCCCGCTTCACCTGGTCCTACAGCTTCCCCATCCCGGACTAGGGAGGCGGGCCGCGATGAACCGCATCACCATCCCAGCCGAGCACCGCCGCGACGTCGAGTGTCTGTGGAGCTACCACCAGATGGGCCACGACCTGCACCCCGTCGACGTCGGTATCGGCCTCGGCAGCCATGACCTCGGCGTCGCCAAGGTCGCCACCGACCTCTACCACCGAGGCATGTATCCCCTTCTCGTGTTCACCGGCGCCAACGCGCCCACCACCATCGACCGGTTCCCCCGAGGCGAAGCCGTCCACTACCGCGAACACGCCCTGACCAACGGCGTACCCGACGACGCCATCCTCATCGAGACCGAGGCGACCAACACGGGCGAGAACATCACCAACACCCGCCGCATCCTCGCTGAGCACGACATCCACCCCCGATCCGTCATCCTGATGTCCCGGCCGTACCAGCAACGACGCGCCTACGCCACAGCCGGGAAGCTCTGGCCAGAGGTCGACGTCATCTGCGCGTCCCACCCGCTGACGCTCGACGACTACGTCAGCAGCATCGGCGACGCCGACAAAGTGATCAACATGCTCGTCGGCGACACCCAGCGCATCGACAAGTACGCCGAACTCGGCTACGCCATCCCCCAGGAGCTACCAGAAGCCGTCACCGCCGCGAACGCTCGCCTCATCAACGCTGGCTACGCCAAAAGACTCGTCAAGTGACAGAGCTGAGCCAATCGCCGACGAGTACGACGCCCAAGACTGATTCGCCACCGACGCCCGCGACCTGGTCGACGGCATCGAGCACTTCACCCACACCCCCGCCAACGCCCTGCCCCGGTAAGGCACCATCAGCGGCATGGACCCGATCCACCTCTCCGGCCGACTCCTCGACCTGCGCGACTTCCGCACCAGCGACATCCCCGACGCCGCAGGGATCGTCGGAGACGAGCGCGTCACCCGCTGGCTGTCCTTCGACGCCCGCGACCAGCGCCAGGCCGCCGCGATGATCGAAGGCGCCATCACCCGCGCCCAACACCAGCCCCGCACCGAGTACTACCTAGCCATCGTCGACAAACACGACCGGATGATCGGGTTCGGCCGCCTCGGACTCAGCGGCGTACAGGCCGCCGAACTCGGCTACGCCATCCACGCCGACCACTGGGGCCACGGCTACGCCACCGACGCCGCCCACACCCTCATCACCCACGGCTTCCAAACACTCGGACTACACCGCATCACCGCCGCCATCGGACCCGACAACGCCGCATCCGTCGCCGTCGTCAAGCGGCTCGGCATGACCTACGAAGGCCGCCTACGCGACCACGTCCACACCAACGGCGCATGGCGAGACTCCCTGCTCTACTCCATCCTCGCCCCAGAGTGAATACCGCAGGCAGAACAGCTCCAGGTACCCAGCAGGTTCGGCGGACGTACACACACAGCATATCGGAGATGCAGCACGCAACTCGAGACCGTAAAGACCACGGACCCACCCTTCACGCAGCAAAATCATCGCCCCATTGGAAGCCATAACGCCGCACTTTCATAGCTACATCTTCATGGCCATGCTTTAGCAATGCATTCCATAGGGAGTGCACCTCACTTCCGTCCGTTCCAGAAAAAGCCGACCTCCTGTACATGATCACCGCCTCATCAATTCGACCACTGCGAATAAGCGCATCTCCCAGGTCATCGGAAGATACGAAGCGGCCGATCATCGCAAGCTCCTTGAGAGTCTCGACAGCGAGATCTAGACGGTCGCGCTTGGCGAGATGACCAAGGAGACCCTCAACACCCCAGGGGAAGTCTGGATTCTTTGCCATCTTGGATCGAAGCAAATACGCCTCTTCGAATCTACCCTGGCCTTCTAGCATCTCGGCCGCATAAATGGATCCAAAAATGTCGCCAGCTTCATCTGCTTTCAGATACATCTCGAGAGCTTCGGTCGATTGCCCCAACCGCTTGAGAGCGGTTGCGATGTCGAGCTCAACGCCACCCAGGGAACCGACTAGTTTCTGCGCCTCATCAAATCGCTCGTTTTCCACAAGTATACGACGCCACCAACTCGTAGCGACGTCATGATTCCCCTGCGCCGACGCCTCGTGATAGAAAGCCTCCGCTTCAGCAAAAGACCCTTTTTGCACGAGCCGGCTAGCCAGAAATAGATATTGAAGATAACTGCCAGCACGTGCAGCAAGCAGAGCTTGAGCATCAGCCTCGTCTAGTCGGCCAGCTCTCCGCAGAAAATTGGCGTATGAATCGTGTGCGCCATTTCGTCCCTCCAGCAATGCCTGCTTAAGTTGAGCCTCGGCAGATTCCAGATCTCCAATTTCGGAAAACATCGAGGCCAAACGCGATCTTGCGTCAATGTCGGGAAGAACAATGCCAGAATCAACCGCCTTCCGCATCTCCCGGAACGCTTCCTCTGTCCCAAGCCCTTGCAGATGATCGAGAAAAACCTCCACTGATCTCGCGTCACCGGTAGCCGCTGCCGACCTCGCCACCACGATAGCGTCTTCGGATCGACCTTGATCCTCGAGCAACCTCACCAAGAGGTTGCCTGCGTCAGAATTTCCCCCGGCCATCGACCGGCGAAGTGCAGATTCCGCGTATCCGTAAAGCCCGCGCAGCTCAGCCGCGTCACCCAAGGACTTCAAATCTGTTGGATCATGCACCTGTTCCGCCACGATTCTCCAGAGCGCGTTCGGGATGAATTGAGACGACATGGCCTTCCCGCCGTACTGTATCAAATAATCCGCTAGGCGGTAACCTTCGGTAATCCCAGCGATGCCAGCAACTGGAATTAGAGCCGAAACAGCACCTTTAAGTGGCTTGATAGCATAAGAGATTGCTGAATCGTACCAGTCCACAGGGGCTCGCGCCAGGGTCTCACTATCCATGTAGACCTGAGCGGCAGTCTTCAGTAGCAAGTCCGATAGCGGCCCACCTATACCCATTCGCCCGATGTCGATTGCCGCAGTGATAACCGACTTTTCTTGCCGGTTCGCGTAGATCCATCTATCGACCAGGTCAGGTGCCCCAGCGAGCACCTGAGTAACGCCGTAGTTCTTGTCATCAAGAGCGATCTTGATTCTTGGGTCCTTCTCCGCCAAGACCTTCGCTGTCGACATCTCGGTCGGCGCTAAATGCTCCTGGACATACAGGAGTTGCGCCATATTGATGACCTGCCTTGCCCGATCCGACTTTTCACTCATCCTGTCGCCGCGACTAGGCTCAAGAAAAGCCTGATAGTGATCCGGCCACATGGTCCCTATGACGACCACCGGCTTTCTCAGCGACCACAGCGCCAACAAATGACCTTTGTCGAAATGATCTGGTTGATCAATCAAGAACCTCTGCAGCTCATCCAACCAAACTACTAGAGGCTTTCGCAATTTGCGATCTAGCATCCAGAGAATATCGCGATTATCTGACGGTACGAGTACCTGATATTCTGGCAGACAGGCTCGTATCCCTTCATACGCCGCCCTCGTCTTACCCACTGACGAGCCGCCAAGCAACAGCACGAACTTCATCGACTCAGGCGCCAATAGCAGCGCCCGCAGCTTGACGTCGACCTCTCGAGGAATGTGCGCAGGTAACGTCTGCATGTCGGACTGACCCGAGATCTCGATTGATGGATGAATTCCTGCCAGTTGAGGTTCAAATGACCGCACGCCAACCAAGATAGGAGTCCGTCCAGCCGAAGGAAACGGCAGATCGCGAGTTGACCGACGTAGGGCTAATAGCGCGAGGAAACACGCGATGGGAGTACCAACGATGGTCGCCACCCAGCTACCCGGTTCGAGCCAGTCCCACGCCAGTCCGGCTAGCCGTAGAAGCCACACCAGCGCTGCCGCACAGGCAAGGGATGCTCCTCCTGCGATAGCCAACATCGATGAGCTATATCTCTTGGCCACAATGGTCGCCCCTATGGCAGCATCTAGATGACTAGGTTGTCGTGCTGGCCGCCGGGTGCTCAGGCTTCCTGAACGATAGGTGCAACCGTTGCAACCGGCTCTTGCCAGCCTCGGCGGACCTCCCGATCGTAGATGAACGCGAACGCCGCGATCCAGCCACGTCTCATCCCCCTGCAGGCGATGGTCCCGGCAGGGCTGCCCTGACTGCCGAGTTGTTCTCTTCTGGATCAAGGCGGCCCGCAAGCGGGCCGCGCCGGCCTGGCCTCGGCCTGCTGGCGACCTCCGGCCGGCATCGGCCGGGCCGGCCGGCCACGCTGAGGGACGACCAAACCTTGAAGACCTCGGGGCTCCGCCCCGAACCTCTACCCTCCTGAAAGATCCGCTAGCTTCCGCCGAGCGGCGTACCTGATACTCATGACGTGATCAGCAAAGACTCTCACGCCCCCTGGCTGCCTCGCGTGCCTCACCCAGCCGACAGCTCAACTCTGCCCATCTACATGGTCCTCTTCTTCGTCTTGGGCCTCGCTGGCTTCGCCACACACGGGCTGGCCGACGGCGGGGAAGCACTCGTTATCGCGAGCATCGTCTCAGGAGTGTTCTTCACGTGCTTCCTGATCCTGTTCGCGATCTACTGGACCGGATATCTGCTGAAGGGACACGCCATCTGGCAAGCCGAGCGCCAGCCTGAGTCCGACGGGCCATCCACGGGCCAGTAGCCAGAGGGCTGAGCGGTCACGAGGGGGCACGAGACGCACCCCAGGGAACCGCCGGCCGTAGGCGTTTCGGGCATCACGGTCGGTTGAGCACGCTCTTCCAAACTGAGGCTCCACGCACCAACTTCGCTCCGGCCCCAGAGCAGGGACAGCAGCGTTGGGGATCGGCGCCTATCCTCCGGGCCATGGGAGCTCTCAAGCCGTGGCACATGTTCGTCCTGATGTTCTGCTGCCTCTTGCCGACTGCTGCGGCGATCGTTGGCGGGGTCTGGGCGGTCCGCCGATCTCGTAGCCAGCGCTGAGGCCCTTCCGATAAGGCAGCTGATCGTCTGTCCAGCGAGTTCACCAGGGCGGTCCGCAGCCCAACCCCCTGGACGCCGTGGCGATCGCCAGGGTGGCTGTCCACCGTCGAGGGCGGGGCGATCGGCTGCCGCGCCGCTTCGCGGCTTGCCCCCGATGAACGTGGTCCGGTCGCGGTGAGCCAGCGCCACGGGGAACCGCCCCGGCCTGAGGGCCGGGGCGGCAATCCGTACGGCGCCGGCCGGCCGCACCAACCAGCTTCGGAGGCGGGACCGCCACGGACTATGCGCGGACTGATCATGACGACACCTCGGCCGGTAGCAAGCGCCGCCGCAGCTCAGAGGCCGGTAGGCGACCTGAGCCGTACTCCATTCCTAACCTCGGTCTTGCATTAAGTGTTGATCATGGATGCCTGACGGCTTGTTGATCTTGATTCGTCGGTCGATCGG
>NZ_JBHMIM010000034.1:0-76457 GCF_048060115.1 Micromonospora sp. LOL_023 | reverse complement strand
GCTGGAGCAGCGGGCCCCCGCTGGAGCAGCGGGCCCCCGCTGGAGCAGCGGGCCCCCGCTGGAGCAGCGGGCCCCCGCTGGAGCAGCGGGTGAAGGTTTTCACACACCGTTGTTTCAGGTGTGTGGCGGCGGCGCATACTTGGCGGCGACCGGTACCCCCGTTTCGAGGACTGGATCACGCCATGAGCGCAGCTGTGCGCCTACCAGCGGTGGACACTCCCGCACCTGCCGTCGGGGTACAACTGCTCGACGTGCTGGCCGGGCGGGGGACGGTGGCGGCGACGCACCGGTCGGTGACCGCTGGCGGGCAGCGCCGGGAGTCGGTCCGATGAGTCGGCCGATCGCCGCTCCGCCGGGGCTGCAGGT
Source organism: Micromonospora sp. LOL_023 (assembly GCF_048060115.1). Taxonomy (NCBI): domain Bacteria; kingdom Bacillati; phylum Actinomycetota; class Actinomycetes; order Micromonosporales; family Micromonosporaceae; genus Micromonospora; species Micromonospora sp. LOL_023. The sequence continues at coordinate 76,091 of NZ_JBHMIM010000034.1, read as the reverse complement.
CGTCTGGACCCGGGCCGAGTTGGCCGCCGTGCGTGCCGGGTGGTCCGGCTCGGTTGCCGTGGTGATGACCATGGGTGCCCTGCACGACGGGCACGCGGCGCTGCTGCGGGCGGCGGCGCGCCGCGCCGACCACGTGGTCGTGACGGTCTTCGTCAACCCGCTGCAGTTCGGCCCGACCGAGGACTTCGACCGCTATCCGCGCACGATCGACGACGATCTGGAGATCTGCCGGCAGGCCGGGGTCGGCGCGGTCTTCGCCCCGAGCCGGGCCGAGATGTATCCGAACGGCGAGCCGATGGTCCGGCTCGACCCGGGGCCGCTGGGCGGGATCCTCGAAGGTGCCAGCCGTCCCGGTTTCTTCCACGGGGTGCTCACCGTGGTGTTGAAGCTGCTCCAGGTCACCCGACCCGACCTGGCGTTCTTCGGGGAGAAGGACTACCAGCAGCTGACCCTGGTGCGGCGGATGGTCCGGGACCTGGACCTGCCGGTGGAGATCGTCGGAGTGCCGACGGTACGGGAGCCGGACGGGCTGGCCCGGTCCAGCCGGAACCGCTACCTGTCCGCGCCGCAGCGTCAGGTGGCGTTGGGGCTCTCGGCCGCGCTACGGGCCGGCGCGGCGCACGCCGGCGGCGGCGGTGCGCTCGACGAGGTGCTGTCCGCCGCTCGGCTGGCCTTCGAGCGGACTGCCGGCGGCGACGCCGAGCTGGACTACCTGGTGCTCACCGACCCGGAGCTCGGCCCGCCGGTCGCCGGGGTGGGCCGGCTGCTGATCGCCGCCCGGGTCGGCGGGACCCGGTTGATCGACAACATGCCGGTCGAACTGACCGGATCTCGTGCGGAAGGACACTGATGCTGCGCACCATGCTCAAGTCGAAGATCCACCGGGCCACCGTGACCCAGGCCGACCTGCACTACGTCGGCTCGGTCACCGTGGACGCCGACCTGCTGGAGGCGGCGGATCTGCTGCCGGGCGAGCAGGTGGCCATCGTGGATGTGACGAACGGGGCGCGGTTGGAGACGTACGTCATCGAGGGGGTCAGGGGCAGCGGCGTGATCGGCATCAACGGCGCCGCCGCCCATCTGGTGCACCCCGGCGACCTGGTCATTCTCATTGCGTACGGACATTTCACCGACGCTGAGGCCCGGCAGTACGCCCCACGGGTGGTGCACGTCGACGCCGCCAACAAGATCATCGAGCTCGACGCGGACCCGGCTGGCGCACCGGCCGGCGTGGCCGGCGACCCGGTACGCGGGGACACGGTCGTCGACTGGCCGGTGGTTGCCGGCACGTCGTAGCGTGGGAACGACCGCGCCACCAGGCTGGTCGTCGACCATTCGGCACCGGCCGGTCACCAGCCGGTGACCAGGCGGTCACGTATGCTCGGCGGTCCGGACCGCCTGCCCAGTGCCCTGTGGGAGGGACTATGCGTCGATGGACCGCCGCCATTGCCGTGGGCGGCGCGCTCGCGCTCGGCCTGACTGGTTGCGGCCTGCCCGATGGCGTGGACGGAGAGCTGACCGACAACTGGCAACCCATCGCCGAGCCGAGTTCGTTCGTGCCACCGGCGGAGATCTGCCACCCGGGTGACTTCGCCGAGACCGCCTACCTGTCGTCGTACAGTCCGGTGGACTGCGCCGCTCCGCACCGGATCGAAACCGTGCACGTCGGGACGTTCGGTGCCGCTGCCGCGGAGGCGGCCGCCCCGCCCACCCAGGACTCCGCCGAGATCCGCGCCGCGTACGCCGAGTGCGACACCAAGACCACGGAGTACGTCGGGGCCGACTGGCGCCTGGGCCGGCTCTGGGTCGGCGTCGCGGTGCCGTCACCGGCGGCCTGGGACGGCGGCGCCCGCTGGTTCCGCTGCGACGTGACCGAGGTGACCAACGTCGAGGACAACGGCGGTACGGCCAGTCGGACCGCGAGCCTGCGCGACGCGCTCGCCGAGCCGTCGCCGCTGCACCTGACCTGCTACGGAGTCCGCAACGACAGCAACGGCGCGATCGACACCATGCCGGCGGAGCAGTGCGACCAGCCGCACAACGCGGAGTTCGCCGGTGTCTGGCAGGCGCCGGACATCCCGTACCCGACCCGGGACCGGGACTGGAGCCAGTTCCACGCCGAGTGCCGCAAGGTGATCGGCCGGTATGCCAGCGTGCCGCTCGACGACAACCTGCAGTTCCGCACCGGCGTGATCTCGTTGCCGGGCGGCGCGGCGGAGTGGGCGGCCGGCAACCGTGGCGTCCGCTGCTACCTGTGGCTCAACGAGCGCAAGGTCAGCAAATCACTCAAGGGCGCCGGGGCCGACGGTCTGCCGATCCAGTTCGAATAGTTCCCTTCGAGCAGTTCCCGAGGTCGCCCACCGGGTGTATCGGCCCACATCCGGTCGCCCCGCCGCCCCCGCGCCGGGCCCGGCGGGGTTGACTTGCTCCATGCTCGTGGACACCCCGGACCTGCCCGCCCTGCCCGGCCGGCTCGCCGCGCCGCAACCCGGTTGGGTGGAGACCACCGACGTGGTGGTCGTCGGTTCCGGGATCGCCGGTCTGACCGCCGCGCTGTACCTGCGGGAGGCAGGCCTGCACGTCACCGTGGTGACGAAGGTCAACATCGACGACGGGTCGACCCGGTGGGCCCAAGGTGGCATCGCCGGGGTCCTGAGCCCACTCGACACACCGGCCGCACACGCCCAGGACACCGAGATCGCCGGGGTCGGGCTCTGCGACCCGGCTGCGGTCCGGGTGCTCGTCGAGGAGGGCCCGGCCCGGATCCGGGAGTTGATTCGGGTCGGTGCCGAGTTCGACCGGGACGCCGACGGCGCACTGCTGCTCACCCGCGAGGGCGGCCACCGGGCGAACCGGATCGTGCATGCCGGTGGTGACGCGACCGGTGCCGAGGTGCAGCGGGCGCTGCACGCCGCGGTACGCCGCGATCCGTGGATCCGGCTGATCGAGCACGCGCTGGTGGTCGACCTGCTGCGGGGCGCGCCGCAGCGGGCCGGTGGCCCGGCCCGGGCCTGCGGCGTCACCCTGCACGTACTCGGCGAAGGCACCCCGGACGGCGTCGGGGCGATCATGGCCCGCGCGGTCGTGCTGGCCACCGGCGGGATGGGGCAGATCTTCGCCACCACCACCAACCCGGCGGTCTCCACCGGCGACGGCGTGGCGCTCGCGCTACGGGCCGGTGCCGCCGTGGCCGACCTGGAGTTCGTCCAGTTCCATCCGACGGCCCTGGTGACGCCGGGCGGTGCGGGCGGCAGCGGCCAGCAGCCGTTGGTGTCCGAGGCGTTGCGCGGCGAGGGCGCCCAGCTGGTCGACGCCGACGGCAAGCGGTTCATGCTCGGTCAGCACGAACTCGCCGAGCTGGCCCCGCGCGACGTGGTCGCCAAGGGCATCCACCGGGTGATGGCGGCCAACGACAGCGACAATGTCTTCCTGGACGCCCGGCATCTCGGCGCCGAGTTCCTGGCCCGCCGGTTTCCGACGATCGTCGCCTCCTGCCGGGCCGTCGGGGTCGATCCCGCCGAGGCGGTGATCCCGGTCGCGCCGGCGGCCCACTACGCCTCCGGCGGCGTCCGGACGGACCTGTACGGCCGCACGACCATCCCCGGTCTGTACGCCTGCGGTGAGGTCGCCTGCACCGGGGTGCACGGTGCCAACCGGCTGGCCAGCAATTCGTTGCTCGAAGGGCTGGTCTTCGCCCGGCGGATCGCCGACGACATCGCCCGACACCTGCCGGCGCAGGTCGAACCGGCCAGCGCGGGTGCGGGCGGCACCGTCGCCGCCGACGGCGGTTGGGTGGTGTCGGCGCAGGCCCGGCGGCCGCTGCAGCGGGCGATGGGCCGCGGCGCGGGAGTGCTGCGCTCCGGCGAGTCACTTGCCGACGCCGCCGCCGAGCTGTGCCGGTTGGCCGCCGGTCGGGGCACGTCGGACACCGCGGCCTGGGAGGCGACTAATCTGGTCACCGTCGCCACCGCGTTGGTGGCGGCGGCGTACGCCCGGCAGGAGACCCGGGGTTGTCACTGGCGTGACGACTTCCCCCTGGCTGCCGAGGGCTGGTTGGGACATCTGGTGAGCAGCCTCGGCCCGGCCGGGCAGCCCACCCTCACCTGGGAGCCGTCATGCGCAGCGAGGTGATCGCCGGGTTGCGGGCCGGCGGGTTGGATCCGGGCGTGGTCGAGTCGGTCGTCGCCACCGCGTTGGCCGAGGATCTCGGCCCGGCCGGCCTGGACGTGACCACGGCCGCCACGATCGATCCCGGCCAGGTCGGCACCGCTGAGCTGGTGGCCCGCGCCGACGGGGTGGTCGCCGGCCTGGCACTGGCCGCCGTGGTGTTCGACGCGGTGCCCCCGATCGGTACGGACGTCGAGGTGCGGCTGCACCGGACCGACGGGGAACGGGTGCCGGCCGGCACGGTGCTGGCCACCTTCACCGGCCCGGTGCGGATTCTGCTGACCGGTGAGCGGACCGTGCTCAATCTGATCAGCCGGCTGTCCGGGGTGGCGACGCACACCCGGGCATGGGCGGACGCGCTGCACGGTTCGAAGGCGACCGTGCTGGACACCCGCAAGACCACCCCCGGGCTGCGGCTGCTGGAGAAGTACGCGGTGCGGGTCGGCGGGGGTGGCAACAAGCGGATGGGCCTGTACGACGTGGCGATGGTCAAGGACAACCACAAGCTGGCCGCCGGTGGGGTGGGTGCGGCGTACCGCCGGTGCCAGGAGTCGTTCCCCGACGTCGCGGTCGAGGTGGAGGTGACGACCCTGGCCGAGGCGGTGGAGGCGGTGGACGCCGGCGCGACGTTCCTGCTCTGCGACAACATGTCACCGGAGCTGCTGCGGGCGGTGGTGGCCGAGGTGGGTGACCGGGCCGAGCTGGAAGCCACCGGTGGGTTGACGCTGGCCAATGCGGCGCGGTACGCGGCGACCGGGGTGGACCATCTGTCGGTCGGTGCGTTGACCCACTCGTCGCCGATCATGGACATCGCCCTCGATCTGCGCCCGGCCGACCGGGCTGACGCCGCCGGCCGGGTCGGGTCGGTCGGCTGACGGCCTGAGGAGACGACATGCTGCTCTGTATCGACATCGGCAACACCAACACCGTGCTGGCCACCTTCGCCGGCGACAAGCTGGTCCACTCCTGGCGGATCAAGACCGACGCCCGGTCCACCGCCGACGAGCTGGGGCTGATGTTCCGCGGGCTGCTCGCCGGGGACGCGGTGGAGATCACCGGGGTCGCCGCTTGTTCGACGGTGCCGGCGGCACTGCGGTCGCTACGGTCCATGCTCGGCCGCTACTACGGCGACATCCCGTACGTGATCGTCGAGCCCGGGGTGAAGACCGGGGTGCAGTTGGCGATCGACAATCCCAAGGAGGTGGGGTCGGACCGGGTGGTCAACACGCTTGCCGCGTACACCCTCTACGGCGGCCCGTCGATCGTCGTCGACTTCGGCACCACCACCAACTTCGACGTGATCAGCGCCCGGGGCGAGTTTCTCGGCGGGGCGTTCGCCCCCGGCATCGAGATCTCCTTCGACGCGTTGGCGGCCCGGGCCGCGCAGTTGCGAAAGGTCGAGCCGACCAGGCCCCGTTCGGTGATCGGCAAGAACACCGTCGAGTGCCTGCAGTCCGGCATGTACTTCGGTTTCGCCGGTCAGGTTGACCGGATCGTGGATCGGATGGCGGAGGAGTTAGGCCAGCTCAGCGCGGTTATCGCGACCGGTGGCTTGGCGCCGGTGGTGATCGGCGAGTGTCGCACCATCACTCACCACGAGCCGATGATCACCCTGATCGGCCTGCGCATGGTGTATGAGCGGAACATCTGACCGGCGCGTGGCGCCCTTATCGACGGCCAGGCCGATCCGGGTTGAGTACGCTCGTTGCCGCACCAACTCAACGAGCCTGCCGCCCGTTGTCCGTACCCCCTGTGTTGAGGATGCTCACCGTGAACAAGCACGTGACCGTACCCGACGACGCCGCTGAGGAGCTGCCCGAGCAGATGCGGGTGCGCCGGGAAAAGCGGGACCGGTTGCTGGCGCAGGGCGTCGAGCCGTACCCGGTCGGATATTCCCGGACCACGTCGTTGGCGCGGCTGCGAGAGCGGTTCGCCGACCTGCCGACCGACACGGCGACCGGCGAGCAGGTCGCGGTGACCGGCCGGGTGATCTTCGTCCGGAACACCGGCAAGCTCTGTTTCGCCACCGTACGCGAGGGCGACGGCACCGAACTCCAGGTGATGCTCTCCCGGGACCGGGTCGGCGAGGAGCGGCTGGAGGACTGGAAGCGGCTGGTCGACATCGGCGACCACGTGGGCGTCGCCGGTGAGGTGATCACCAGCCGCCGAGGCGAGTTGTCGGTCCTCGCTGAGCAGTGGCAGATCACCGCGAAGGCGTTGCGGCCGTTGCCGGTGGCGCACAAGCCGCTGAGCGAGGAGGCGCGGGTCCGGCAGCGTTACGTGGACCTGATCGTGCGGCCCGAGGCGCGGCAGATGGTGCACACCCGGGCGACGGTGCTGCGTACTCTTCGTGACAACTTTCACCAGCGTGGGTTCATCGAGGTCGAGACACCGATGCTGCAGGTGCTGCACGGTGGCGCGGCCGCCCGCCCATTCGTCACACACAGCAATGCTCTCGGCGCTAATCTGTATCTGCGAATCGCCCCGGAGCTTTTTCTGAAGCGGTGTGTGGTCGGTGGCATCGATCGGGTGTTCGAGATCAACCGGAACTTCCGGAATGAAGGCGTCGACTCGTCCCACTCGCCGGAGTTCGCGATGCTGGAGACTTACGAAGCGTACGGAGACTACGACACGATGGCACGGCTGACCCGCGAACTGGTGCAGCAGTGCGCCATCGGAGTCAGTGGGTCACATGTTGTCACCCACGCCGACGGGTCGGAGTTCGACCTGGGTGGCGACTGGCGGACCGTCTCGCTGTACGGAGTGTTGTCGGAAGCTCTCGGTGAGGAAGTCACCGTGGCAACCGACCGAGCGCAGTTGCTGCGTTACGCCGAGAAGTTCGACGTCGCGGTCGACCCGAAGTGGGGGCCGGGCAAGCTGGCGGAGGAACTCTTCGAAGAATTGGTCGTACCACATCTACACCGGCCGACGTTCGTGCGGGACTACCCGGTGGAGACCAGCCCGCTCACCCGGGCCCACCGCACCGCGCCGGGGCTGGCCGAGAAGTGGGATCTCTACGTCCGTGGCGTCGAGCTGGCCACGGCGTACAGCGAGCTGGTCGACCCGGTGGTGCAACGGGAGCGGCTGGTGGAGCAGGCCCGGTTGGCCGCCGGTGGTGATCCGGAGGCGATGCGCCTCGACGAGGACTTCCTGCGGGCGATGGAGTACGGAATGCCGCCGGCCGGGGGCATGGGAATGGGAATCGACCGGTTGCTGATGGCCCTGACCGGCCTGGGTATTCGCGAAACCATCCTCTTCCCGCTGGCTCGCCCGGAGTAGATCGAGGCGTACTCCGGAGGAGTTCGGGGAAGTTTCTCGGGGGGAGTTTGCGCGTCCTATTGACGGCTGGCGCATCTTTCGGGCTATTGTGCTCCTGATTGCGGGAGAACGTGCTCGGAAGGACTACGGCCTGTGGCCAAGCAGATCATTCACAAGTTGGTCGACGATCTGGACGGTGGAGACGCCGACGAGACCGTCAAGTTCGCCCTCGACGGCGTCCAGTACGAGATCGACCTCTCGGAGAAGAACGCGGACAAATTGCGGCAGGTTTTCGCTCCGTACGTGGGTGCCGGGACCAAGATCGGCCGCGGTGGCGTGGTCGTTGGCGGTCGGGCCGCACGGGGTCGGGGCGGCGCTGCCGCTGACCGCGAGCAGAACCGGGCGATCCGGGCCTGGGCGAAGAAGGAAGGCAAGGAGATCTCCGACCGCGGGCGGATTCCGCAGGAGATCGTGGACGAGTACCACGCCAAAGCCGGACGCTGATCGTTCTCGGCGTGCCGGAGCCGGTCAGCTGTCCGGCGATGTGGACGCTGTGACACGAGGTGCGGATGTCATCATCCGCACCTCGTGTCGTTTTTGGCAGCTCCCGAGCAGGTCCGCAGCCGGCGCTCGTCGGCCGAACCACCGTGCTGAGCAGGTCCGGAACGGGTTGTCCACAGCCTGTGTGCTACTTGTCCACAGGCCTGTGGACAACCGGTCGGGGGGGGTTCGGTACGGACGGCGCGCCCGAGGGTGCCGATGCCCGAGTCCGCCGGGCGGACCGTCCGGATTTCGCTCACCGCGTAGCGCCAAGGGCTCGGGGAACAGCCGACGACCCGGCACAGTTGGGTTAAACGTTGCGGATCGCACCTGCTCTGACCAGACACGGCATGAGCGGAGCCGGCCCACGGCGATAGAGTGATGGGCACGAGCTTCCACCTGGAGGCTCGTGCGCTGGCCCGCCAAGACCATTGGCGCACGGCACGTGAGGAGCACGAGGGCATGTTCGAGCGGTTCACCGACCGAGCGCGGCGAGTTGTCGTCCTGGCTCAAGAAGAAGCCCGGATGCTCAACCACAACTACATCGGCACGGAGCACATCCTGCTCGGCCTCATCCACGAGGGTGAGGGCGTGGCGGCGAAGGCCCTGGAGAGTCTGGGCATCTCGCTGGAAGGTGTGCGTCAACAGGTCGAGGAGATCATCGGCCAGGGTCAGCAGGCACCGAGCGGGCACATCCCGTTCACGCCGCGGGCCAAGAAGGTGCTGGAGCTGTCCCTGCGGGAGGCGCTGCAGCTCGGCCACAACTACATCGGTACGGAGCACATCCTGCTCGGCCTGATCCGGGAGGGCGAGGGCGTTGCCGCCCAGGTCCTGGTCAAGCTCGGCGCGGACCTCAACCGGGTCCGCCAGCAGGTCATCCAGCTGCTGTCGGGCTACCAGGGCAAGGAGCCGGCGGCCGCCGGTGCCGCGGCGGGCGAGGCGGCCCCGTCGACCAGCCTGGTGCTGGACCAGTTCGGCCGTAACCTGACCCAGGCGGCCCGGGAGGGCAAGCTCGACCCGGTCATCGGCCGGGAGAAGGAAATCGAGCGGGTGATGCAGGTGCTCTCCCGCCGGACCAAGAACAACCCGGTGCTGATCGGTGAGCCCGGCGTCGGCAAGACCGCCGTGGTGGAGGGGCTGTCGCAGAAGATCATCAAGGGCGAGGTGCCCGAGACGCTCAAGGACAAGCAGCTCTACACCCTCGACCTCGGTGCGCTGGTCGCTGGCTCCCGCTACCGGGGTGACTTCGAGGAGCGCCTGAAGAAGGTGCTCAAGGAGATCCGCACCCGGGGCGACATCATCCTGTTCATCGACGAGATCCACACCCTGGTCGGCGCTGGCGCGGCCGAGGGGGCGATCGATGCGGCAAGCATCCTCAAGCCGATGCTGGCCCGTGGCGAGCTGCAGACCATCGGTGCCACCACCCTCGACGAGTACCGCAAGCACCTGGAGAAGGACGCCGCGCTCGAGCGCCGGTTCCAGCCGATCCAGGTGGGCGAGCCGTCGCTGGCGCAGACCATCGAGATCCTCAAGGGCCTGCGGGACCGCTACGAGGCGCACCACCGGGTGAGCATCACCGACGCCGCCCTGGTCGCTGCGGCCACCCTGGCCGACCGCTACATCTCCGACCGCTTCCTGCCCGACAAGGCGATCGACCTGATCGACGAGGCGGGCGCCCGGATGCGGATCCGCCGGATGACCGCGCCACCAGACCTGCGCGACTTCGACGAGCGGATCGCCCAGGTGCGTCGCGACAAGGAGTCCGCGATCGACGCGCAGGACTTCGAGCGGGCCGCCCAGCTGCGGGACAAGGAAAAGCAGCTGCTCGGGCAGAAGGCACAGCGGGAGAAGGAGTGGAAGGCAGGCGACCTCGACGTCGTCAGTGAGGTCGACGACGAGCAGATCGCCGAGGTGCTGGGCAACTGGACCGGCATCCCGGTCTACAAGCTGACCGAGGAGGAGACCTCCCGGCTGCTGCGGATGGAAGACGAGCTGCACAAGCGGGTCGTCGGCCAGTCCGACGCGGTCAAGGCGGTCTCGAAGGCGATCCGGCGGACCCGGGCCGGTCTGAAGGACCCGAAGCGGCCCTCCGGTTCGTTCATCTTCGCCGGCCCGTCGGGTGTCGGTAAGACCGAGCTGTCCAAGGCGCTCGCCGAGTTCCTGTTCGGCAGCGAGGACGCGCTGATCCAGCTGGACATGTCCGAGTTCCACGACCGGTACACGGTGTCGCGCCTGGTCGGTGCCCCACCCGGGTACGTCGGCTACGACGAGGGCGGCCAGCTGACCGAGAAGGTCCGTCGTCGGCCGTTCTCGGTCGTGCTCTTCGACGAGATCGAGAAGGCCCACCCGGACGTGTTCAACACGCTGCTGCAGATCCTGGAGGACGGGCGGCTCACCGACGGTCAGGGTCGGATCGTCGACTTCAAGAACACCGTGATCATCCTGACCACCAACCTGGGCACCCGGGACGTGGCCAAGGCGGTGTCGCTGGGCTTCCAGGTCTCGGAGGACAACGAGTCGAACTACGACCGGATGAAGCAGAAGGTCAACGACGAGCTCAAGCAGCACTTCCGGCCGGAGTTCCTCAACCGGATCGACGACACCATCGTGTTCCACCAGCTGAACCGCACCGAGATCCTGTCGATCGTGGACATCATGACCGCTCGGATCGAGAGCCAGCTGCGGAACAAGGACATGAGCATGGAGCTCACCGACAACGCCAAGAAGTACCTGGCGAAGAAGGGCTTCGACCCGGTGCTGGGGGCTCGGCCGTTGCGCCGGACCATCCAGCGCGACATCGAGGACAACCTGTCGGAGCGGATCCTGTTCAACGAGCTCAAGGCAGGCCAGATCGTAGTCGTCGACTGCGACGGTGACCCGGAGGACATCGACAAGTCCAAGCTCGTGTTCCGGGGTGCCGACCGTCCGGTGACCGTGCCGGACGCAGTGCCCGCCGACCTCGGCGGTACCGCCGCCGCAGGTGCGGACGAGTAACCAGCACCACCCGACCCGACCCGTGCGGCGTCGACGGCTCCGGCCGTCGACGCCGCACGGCGTTTCAGCCCGCCCCAGCCTGACCCAGCCCGGTCCAGTCCTGGCCGGCCAACGCGTACGCGGTAGGCGGGGTGTCGTCCGGTGCCACCGGCTCCACCAGGCCGTCCTCGATCAGACTGGCCAACGCCCGCCGTCGCTGCAGGGCATCGGGCCACACCACGTCGAGTCGCTGCGGCGGGACCGGCCCGGTGGCGTCCCGCAGCACCGCCAGCAGCAGGCCTCGGACCTGACGGTCGGTGCCGGCGTACTGCTGTGGGCGGCGACTCGGTCCGACCGGTGCCGGACGCCCAGCAGCCCGCCACGCGCACCGCCGGGCCATCGGGCATGCCCCGCAGCGCGGCGTACGGGCCACGCAGACCAGCGCGCCGAGCTCCATGAACGCCGCGCTGGCCCGGGCCGCCCGAACCGGCTCCACGGGCAGCAGCGCCGCCGTCGCCACCAGGTCGGCCGGGCGGGTCGCCGGCCCGGCGTCGGCGGCCCCGTCGATCGCGCGGGCCACCAGCCGCCGGACGTTGGTGTCCACCACCGGATGGCGCTGTCCGTAGGCGAACGCGGCCACCGCCCGTGCCGTGTAGGTGCCGACCCCGGGCAGTGCCAGCAGCTCGTCGAGATCGGTCGGCAGCCGGCCGTCGTGCCGGTGCACCAGCACCGTGGCGCACTCGTGCAGCCGCAGCGCCCGCCGCGGATAGCCCAGCCGGTTCCACATCCGGATCGCCTCGGCGGGGGAGTCCGCCGCCAGGGCCGCCGGGTCCGGCCACCGGTCCAGCCAGGCCAGCCAGGCCGGCAGCACCCGGACCACCGGGGTCTGGTGCAGCATCACCTCGCTGACCAGGATCGCCCAGGGGCTGGTCGCCGGCTCCCGCCAGGGCAGGTCACGGGCGTTGTGGTCGAACCAGTCGATGGCCGCGTCGGCGAAACTCACATCACCCATAGCGCCGCAATCCTGCCAGGCCGCCCGGACGCCCCGGCATCCGGTCGGGCAGACTGCTGCCATGGAGCAACTCGCGATCACGGTGATCGGCCGCGACCGACCAGGTATCGTCGCGGACGTCGCGGAGGTGCTGGCCGGTCTCGGGGCCAACCTGACCGACTCCACGATGACCCGGCTGCGGGGCCACTTCGCGATGACCCTGGTCTGCACCGGCCCGACCGGCGCCGACGTGGCGGCGGCGCTGCGCCCGTTGACCGCCGACGACCAACTGCTGGCCACCGTGCGCCCAGTGCCGGCCGACAGCCAGCAGCCGCTGGCCGGCGAGCCGTACCTGGTCAGTGTGCACGGTGCGGACCGGTTGGGCATCGTGGCGGCGGTGACCCGGGTGGTCGCCGAGGCAGGCGGCAACGTCACCGACCTGACCACCCGACTCGTCGGTCCGCTCTACGTGCTGATCGCCGAGGTCGAGCTGCCCGGTGGAGCCGCCACCGACGTGGGACGGCGGCTGGCTGAGACGGCTCGGGAGCTCGATGTCGAGGTGACGTTGCGGCCCGTCGATTCGGACATGCTGTGAGCACCGTCAGCCGTACCCTGGCCGACTGGTCGGAGACGGCGCTCGGGGTGCCGGGACAGGTGGTTCCGGTGCTCAGCGCCCCGGATCCGGCGTTGAGCCGGGTCGGCGAGCCAGTGGATCCCTGCTCGGCGCAGGTGCGTCAGCTCGCCGCCGACCTGGTGGCAACCATGCGGGTCTCGCCCGGCTGTGTCGGTTTGGCCGCGCCGCAGGTCGGGATGAGCGTGCAGGTCTTCGCGGTGGACGTGACCGGCCACCCGAAGACGGTCACCGGCCATGGCACGTTCGTGCTCTGCAACGCTCAGTTGGTCGAGGCGACCCGGTGGCGGCCGGGCCGGGAAGGTTGCATGTCCGTTCCCGACCTGACCGGCGATGTGAAACGGGCCAGCCGAGTGGTGGTGGAGGGTCAGCTGCCCGGCACCGGGGAGCCGGTCCGCCTGCTCACCGACGGGTTCGAGGCCCGTGCTCTGCAGCACGAGATCGACCACTGTGCGGGTCTACTCTTTCTCGACCGGGTGGCCGGCGCACACGCCGTTTTCCAGCGTCGTACATATCTCTGACCGACCGGTCTGGCCCTCGGCGCGTCGTTGCCGACCGGTCCGACGTTGCCGATACGGTGGGCCATCATGCGAACGACGGTTGGCCCGCTGCCACCCGCCATCTACTGGCGGCGTCGGGCCGTCGTGCTCGGAGCGCTGCTGCTCCTGCTCTTCGTCGTGGTCTACTCCTGTGTCGGGTCGAGTCGGTCCGGTCCGGACCCGCGGGCCGATCCGACGCCGACGCCGTCCGGCGAGATCCTCACCCCGACGACCGAGTCGCCGGCACCGGGCGACGGATCGGGCGGCGAACCGGGCGGCGGCACGTCCAGTGGCGACGATGGCGGCACCACCGGCGGTACCGGCACCGGTGGTACGGACGACGGCGGCAGCGGTGACGGCGGCGCGACCGGCGGCCAGCAGCCGCCCCCCGGTGGCGGCGTGCCCGGCGGGCCGGTCGGCGCGGACCCGAACACCTGCACCGACGACGAGATCCTGCTGACCGCCGCCGCCTCGCAGGCGAGTGCCCAGCGTGGCGTCACGTTGATGCTGCAGCTGCGGGTGCAGAACGTCTCCAGCCGCAGCTGCGTACGCGACGTGGGGGCGGATCCGCAGGAGCTCTACCTCAAGCGGGGTGCCGAGATGATGTGGTCGTCGGACACCTGCGGAGCAGCCCGGGGCAGCGACGTGCAGACCTTCGCCCCGGGTGGGGCCCGGGACTACCAGGTGAGCTGGAGCGGCCGGGCCGCCAGCAAGTGCGCCAACGACGTGGCGGCCGGCGACCACCTCACCGCCGGCGAGTACCAGCTGTTCGCCCGGCTGGCCGGCAAGGTGAGCGAGCCGTTCGTGCTCACCATCACCAACTGACCGGCGCTCGGCCCGCCTGCGGCTGGGCGCCACCGCCGCGGCGGTGGCCCAGCAGTGACGCCGGGCTCAGCCGCCACGCGACGGTATGGCTCAGCAGGTCAGACGTAGCGCTCCAGGATCGACGCCTCGGCCAGCCGGGACAGACCTTCCCGTACGCTGCGCGCCCGGGTGTCCCCGACGCCGTCGACCGTCTGCAGGTCCTCGACGGTCGCGCCGAGCAGCCGCTGGAGGCTACCGAAGTGGTTGACCAGCCGATCCACCACGGACACCGGCAGCCGGGGCACTTTGGCCAGCAGCCGGAACCCACGGGGGCTCACCGCCGCGTCGAGCGCCTCGGCGGACGCGGCGTACCCGATCGCCTTGGCGACCGCGACGAGGTCGATCAACTCGATCGCGGTCAGCAGGTCCAGCTCGACCAGTGCCTCGTCGAGCGTCCGCGCCTTGCGGCCGGTGGGCAGGTAGTCGCGGATCACCAGGGTCCGGTCGGCGTCCACCCCGGCCATCAGCTCGTCCAGTTGCAGGGCGAGCAGCCGACCGTCGGTGCCCAGCTCCACCACGTATCCGGCGATCTCGTCGGCGATGCGACGTACCATCTCCAGCCGCTGCACCACAGCGACCGCGTCACGGACCGTGACCAGATCCTCGATCTCCAAGGCGGACAGCGTGCCGGATACCTCGTCCAGCCGTAGCTTGTAGCGCTCCAGCGTGGCCAGCGCCTGGTTGGCGCGGGACAGGATGGCGGCGGAGTCGTCCAGCACGTGGCGCTGGCCGTTGACATAGAGACTGATGATCCGCATCGACTGGCTGACGGAGATCACCGGGTAGCCGGTCTGCCGGGCGACCCGCTCGGCGGTGCGGTGCCGGGTGCCGGACTCCTCGGTCGGGATCGACGGATCCGGCATGAGATGCACGGCGGCCCGCACGATCCGGGTGCCGTCGCTGGACAGCACCACCGCGCCGTCCATCTTGCACAGCTCACGGACCCGGGTCGAGGAGAACTCGACGTCGAGCGGGAAACCGCCGGTGCACAGCGACTCGACCTGCTTGTCGTAGCCGAGGACGATCAGCGCACCGGTGCGCCCACGCAGGATGCGTTCCAGCCCGTCGCGCAGCGCGGTGCCCGGAGCCATCAGCGCCAGGTTGGCCCGCAGCGGGTCGCCGGTGGCCGCCGGGGTGGTCAAAGCGGACGTGCCGGCGCTGATGGTGCGGGCCGGCGTGCCGGCGGCACCCAGCCGACCGGCCGTGCCGGCACCGGCAGTCTTGTTCGCATCGCGGTCGATCGCCACGGGCAACAGTCTACGGACCGGCATGCGGTGGGTGCTCCTGTGGTTACTGCCACCCGCCGTCGACCCGGTTCAGCCCGCCGAGGCACGGGCCGCCGCCTGCAGTGCGGCCCGCACGTCGCCGACCTCGACGACGTGCATGTTCGGCGGCATCGGATCGGTGCCGCCGCTGGCCGCACCGGGCGGCACCAGGGCGTGCCGGAAGCCGAGCCGGGCCGCTTCGGCCAGCCGACGGGCGACCGCGCCGACCCGGCGCACCTCGCCGGTGAGGCCGACCTCGCCGATCGCCACCAGCTGCGGCGAGATGGCCAGGTTGAGCCCACCGGAGGCGACTGCCAACGCGACGGCCAGGTCGGCGGCCGGCTCCACCACCCGGATGCCACCGACCGTGGCGGCGAAGACCTCGCGGTCGTGCAGCGTCAGTCGTTCGGTACGTCGTTGCAGCACCGCCAGCACCATCGCCAGCCGGGCACCGTCCAGCCCGGACACCGTGCGCCGGGGTGAACCGGCGACGGTCGCCCCGATCAGCGCCTGTACCTCGGTGACCAGCGCCCGGCGGCCCTCCATCGCCACGGTGACGCAGGTGCCCGGCACCGGTTCGGTGTAGCGGGTGAGGAACAGTCCGGACGGGTCCGGCAGGCTGCTGATGCCGCCCTCGTGCATCTCGAAGCAGCCGACCTCGTCGGCCGCCCCGAACCGGTTCTTCATGCCCCGGACCATCCGCAGTGACGAGTGCTTGTCGCCCTCGAAGTGCAGCACCACGTCGACCAGATGCTCCAGCACCCGGGGCCCGGCCACCTGACCGTCCTTGGTGACGTGGCCGACCAGCACGGTCGCGATGTTGCGTTCCTTGGCCGCCGCGACCAGCGCGGCGGTGACCGCCCGGACCTGGGTGACGCCGCCGGGGATGCCATCCGAGCCGGGCATCGAGATGGTCTGTACCGAGTCGAGCACCAGCAGGCCCGGCTGGACCACGTCGAGGTGGCCGAGCACCACCCCCAGGTCGCTCTCCGCCGCCAGGTACAGCTTCTCGTGCAGGGCGCCGATCCGCTCGGCGCGTAGCCGCACCTGGCTGGTCGACTCTTCACCGCTGACGATCAGGGACGGGCTGCCGGCACCGGCGGCCCACTGTTGGGCGACGTCGAGCAGCAGGGTCGACTTGCCGACGCCTGGTTCGCCGGCGAGCAGCACCACCGCGCCCGGCACCAGCCCGCCGCCGAGCACCCGGTCGAGCTCGCTGACGCCGGTCGGGCGGGCCTTGGCCGGTGCCGCGCTGATGGTGGCGATCGGCCGGGCCGGCTCCGCCGGCATCCGGGTGCTGACCACCCGGCCGGAGACGACCGGGCCGGCGACGACCGTTTCGATGACCGATCCCCACTCGCCGCACTCGGGGCAGCGGCCGACCCACTTGGGCGGGTGGTGTCCGCACGCGTCGCACGCGTACACGGGTCGGGGCTCGCGGGGCGCCGAGCGGCTGCGCGGGGCGGCGGCACCGCGACCGGCACCGGCGTTGGCGGAGCTGCCGGCGCCGCGGGGGATCGATCGGGGGCTCAGTGCTCTTCCTCGTCGTGCTCGCCCGGGGCGCGGGGCGCGGGCGAAAGCGGCATGTTGACCGGTGCCGGCACGACCAGCGGTGCGCTGCCGTCGCTGAACTCGAAGAGCAGGTTGACCGCGTAGCCGGCGGCGAGCGTCTCGGCCAGGCCGGTCACCCGCAGCGGCTCGGCACTGTCCGTGGTGAACAACGCCCACCCGTTGGCCGGCAGCTCGATGATCGCTTCCCGGCCGGGGTCGGCCGCGGGGGCGTCGGTCGCGTCCGTTTCCGGGCCTGCGGTCGCGTCCGTTTCCGGGCCTGCGGTCGGGTCGGGCTCCGGTGACGGGGCCGCCGCTGTCTCGTCCGAGCCGCCGAGGACCACCGATTCGGCCTGGACCAGGGTCTCCCGGTCGGTGTCGGTCACGGCGGCGGCGCTGACCCGGATGGCGATCGGCTCACTGGTGTTGTTGTACAGCCCGACCTCGACGGGCACCGAGCCGCCAGCCGGGTATCCCTCGATCCCCGGATACGGCACGGAGAGGTTACGGATCGACACCGACCCGTCCGGGGCGTCGATGTTGACCCCGCCGATCGACGACGATTTGACCGCAGTCTCCGCGATCTGGCCGGCGGCACAGCCGCTGAGCAGTAGGGCGCCGGTTACGGCCGCGCCGCTGAGCAGCACCGCGACACGGCGGTGTCCCCTGGTCGAGGGCATCACGTCGGTCCTCCTCGTTGCGATCCGCGCCGCGTCGGCGTCGGGCGCGGGGGCGACACCCCGCGCAAACCGGCTCCAGGGTAGTTGGCGGTGATCCGTCACCCGCCACGGACCCGATATTCCGTGACCGGCCGGACCTCGGGTCCCGCGCGCGACGCGCCCGACCGCCGGTGCCAGCGCCGGTCAGGCGACCGGGCCGGCGGCGACCAGCAGCAGCACGTCGATGACGGCGACCAGCATGACGGCCCGGAAGACGCCGTCCGGGCGGCCACCGCGCCGCGCCGCCCGCCGGGCGGCGTACCAACCGGCCGGCAGAATGACCGCGGTGCCGGCGACCGCGACGAGCCCGGCCCACGACGGCGGTCCGGGCGGGCCCAGGACCAGGGTCACGGTGGCGGCGAACAGCAGTCCGGCGGCGGCGAACTGCGAGCCGGTGGCACCGAGGCGGTGCGGCAGACCGTGCACCCCGGTGCGGGCGTCGTCGGCCAGGTCCGGCAGCACGTTGGCGAAGTGCGCGCCGGCACCGAGCAGCGCGGCGGCGGCCACCAGCCAGCCCGGTGGCGCGGGCGCGCCGGGCAACGCCAGCACGATGAAGGCTGGCAACGCCCCGAACGAGACCGCGTACGGCAGCACCGACACGGCGGTAGACTTCAACGGCCAGTTGTACGCCAGGGCACTGAGCAGCGCTGCGGAGATGCACAGCGTCGCCGCTGGCCCGGTCGTCGACGCCAGCAGCGGGGTGGCCGCGGCGGCGGCCAGCCCGGCGGCACCCACTGAGCTACGGCTGACGGCGCCGGCCGGGATCGGCTTGTCCGTGCGACCGGCCTGCCGGTCTCGACCGGCGTCGAGCCAGTCGTTGGTCCAACCGACCGCGAGCTGGGTCGCCGCCACGGTCGCGGCGACCAGGAGGATTCCGATCGGGCGGTGCCCGACACCCCAGGCGAGCAGCGCGGTCACCGCGGTCACCGCCACCGCCGGCTCGGGATGGCTGGCCTTGATCAGGGCGGACACGCGGCGCGACATATTCGCCAAGTGTGGCCGTTACCGGCCGGTCGTGCCACGCTCGGTCGGTGTCTGACTTGGCGCCGAACGATCCCCGGCAGTACGACGTGCTGGTCGACGAGTGGTGGCGACCGGCGGGCGCGTTCGAGATGCTGCACTGGATCGCCCAGGCCCGGGCCCGGTTGATTCCGCCGGCGGCCCGGCCGGGCGCGGTGCTGGTCGACATCGGTTGCGGCGGCGGTCTACTCGCGCCGCACCTGCACGGCAAGGGCTACCGGCACGTCGGCGTGGACCTGACCGGGTCGGCGTTGTCGCAGGCGGCGTCGCGTGGCGTCACACCCGTACGCGGTGACGCGACGATGCTGCCGTTGGGTGACGGGGTGGCCGATGTGGTCTCCGCCGGCGAACTGTTGGAGCACGTACCGGATCTGCCGGCGGCGGTCGGCGAGGCCTGCCGGGTGCTGCGCCCGGGCGGGCTGCTGGTGCTGGACACGTTGAACGCGACCCTGGCCGCCCGGCTGATCGCGGTGGAGCTGGGGGAGCGGCTGCCGATGGTGCCCCGGGGCATCCACGATCCGGCGTTGTTCGTCCGACCGGACCGGTTGGTCGCGGAGTGCGCGCGGCACGGGGTGCGGCTGGCGGTGCGTGGACTACGACCGTCTCTTTTCAGCCTCGTCGATTGGATGTTGCGCGCGGCGTTGCGTCGAACGGCTCCGGAACGGGCACTCTGGAAAGCAGGGCGGCGGATGACGCCGACCTGGTCCACCGCGGTGCTCTACCAGGGCAGGGGGATCAAGTCGGGCTAGGCACGGCGGAAGGGGCAGCGATGGATGCGGATGCGGTGGCGGCGGCGCGGCGGCTGGTGCCGCGGTTCGCCGCGCGGGCGGGCGAGCAGGACCGGACCGGTGCGTTTCCGGTTGCCGACTTCGCCGACCTGCGGCAGGAGGGCCTGTTCGGACTGATGGTCCCGGCTCGCCTCGGTGGCCGCGGTGCCGGCTTCGCCGACTACGCCGAGGTGGCGTTCGAGTTGGCGCGCGGCAACGGGGCCAGCGCGTTGGTGTACAACATGCACGCCTCGGTCACCGGCGCGCTCGGCGCGGTGGACGACGATCTGGCCGAGTCGTTGGGCCTGCCGGACGAGGCGTTGGCCGCCCGGGACCGGCTGCTCGCCGCCGCGGCCGCCGGGTCCTGGTACGCGGTGGCGATGAGCGAACGTGGTGCCGGTTCCCGGCTGTCCCGGCTGTCGACGACGTACCACCGGGTGGACGGTGGATTCCAGATCAAGGGAGCGAAGGCGTTCTGCTCGGGCGCCGGGCACGCGAACGGATATCTGGTCGCCGCCCGGCACGCGGACGACCAGTCGATCGTGTCGCAGTTCCTGGTGCCGGCGGACACCCCGGGGTTGCGGGTCGAGCCGACCTGGGATTCGCTCGGGATGCGGGCCACCTCCTCGCATGATCTGCACCTGGACGTCACCGTGGCGCCGGACACCCTGCTCGGCGGGGTGGAGGGGCTGGCCCTGGTGGTCGCCGAGCTGATGCCGCACTGGATGGTGGCCAGCTACGCGGCGGTCTATGCCGGGGTGGCCCGGGCGGCGGTGGACGCGGCGGTGGCGCACCTGACCGACCGGGGGCTGACCCACCTGCCGGCGGTGCGGGCCCGGATCGGGCGGGCCGACGCGGCCGCCGCGTCGGCGTTGCTGATGGTCCGGGAGGCGGCCCGGCGGGTCGACGCCGAGCCGGGGGATCCGCAGACCAACCAGTGGGTGTGGCGGGCCAAGCTGGTTGCTGGCGACACGGCCGCCGAGGTGGCGGCGTCGATGCTGGCGGCGGCGGGCACGTCGGCGACGCGCCGGGGCCATCCGCTGGAGCGGCTCTACCGCGACGCCCGGTGCGGTGCCCTGCACCCGCCGACGTCCGACGTGTGCGCCGACTGGCTCGGCGTGGCGACGGCCGGTGGCGACCCGGACCGTGACGGATCGGCCCCCCGGTGGTGAGCCCGGCACCGGCCGCCGTGGTGGGGCTGGGGTTGGCGTTGCCGCCCTCGGCCAGCCAGGACGACCTCTGGCGTGACTTCTTCGCGGCGCGCTACGAGGGCGCCACCCAGGCGCTCGCGGCGCGGATCTTCGCGAACTCCGGGGTACGCACCCGGCAGGCGGCGGTGAGTCCACTGCTGGAGGACGTCGGGGACTGGCCGACCGAGCGCCGGATGCGCCGCTACCAGGTCGAGGCCCTGCCGCTGGGCAAGGAGGCGGTGGAGCGGGCGTTGACCCGGTCCGGGCTGGCCGCCCGCGACATCGGCCTGTTCGTGGTCTGCTCCTGCACCGGGTACGCGACCCCGGGGCTGGACATCCTGCTGGCGCGGGATCTCGGCATGGCACCGGGCACGCAGCGGCTGTTCGTCGGCCACATGGGCTGCTACGCGGCGTTGCCCGGGTTGGGGGCGGCGGCGGACTTCGTTACCGCCCGTGGCCGGCCGGCGTTGCTGCTCTGCGCCGAGTTGACCAGTCTGCACATCCAGCCGCCGGCCCGGCGGGTGGACACCCAGCAGATCGTCGCGCACGCGCTGTTCTCGGATGCGGCGGCCGCAGCGGTGCTGGCACCGACCAGCGTCGGTGCCGCGTGGCCCGCCGGGTCCGGCGGCTACGTCGTACGGGAGATCGCGGCGTCCACCGACACCTCCACCGCCGACCACATGACCTGGGAGGTCACCGACCTGGGGTTCCGGATGGGTCTGTCGCCCCGGGTGCCGCAGGTGCTGTCGGCGCATGTCGGCAGCCTGGTCGGCGACCTGCTGGCCCGGCACGGGCTCACCGTGGCGCAGGTCGACGGGTGGGCGGTGCATCCCGGTGGGCCGCGGGTCCTCAACGTGGTGCAGCGGGAGCTGGGGTTGCCGGACGAGGCGATGGCGGCGTCGCGGGAGTCGCTGGCGGCGTACGGCAACTGTTCGTCGCCGACCGTACTGCTGATCCTGGATCGGTTGTGCCGGCTGGCGTCGGCGCCGCGTCGGATCATGATGCTGGCGTTCGGTCCCGGTCTGACGCTCTACGCCGCGCTGCTGACCCGGGACTGACCGGCGGGACCGGCTGCCGGTGCCCGCCGGCTGGTACGGCGGTGGCTGGCCGGCCTGGGCGTCGTCAGGGCCCGACCAGTAGGGCCAGCTCGGCGCGGTAGGTCTCGACCGAGGGCGCCTCGGGCACCAGGCGGATGACGTCGCCGTTTTCGGTGACCAGCAGCGCGGTGGCGAGGTCCGGGGCGGCCCGGACGTCGAGGAAGGCGCGGATCCCGGCGGCCGGATCGGCGAGCGTATGGGTCGTCGACTGCTCGGCCGCCAGCGGCGGCAGGGGGCCCGGGGAGGTGGTGCCGCTGGTCACCACGACGACGGAAGCACCCGCCGGGGCCGCCGCCGTGGCGGCGGCGATCTGGTCGGCGCAGTCGCAGGTCTCCACCAGGAGGATGACGGCGGGCAGCAGGGACCGGATCGCGACGGTGGCGCCAGTGGCGTCGACCAGCTCCAGGGCCGGCAGCGGCTGGTCCGGTAGGACCGCCTGCGCCGGCGTCGGTGAGCTGCCTCCCGGCCTGGCCCGGTCCGACCAGGCGACGGTGAACATGCTCACCATTGCGGCGAGGACGGCGACCAGCATGATGATCAGGGGTAGTCGCAGGGCGGCGATCTCGTGCGGCCGGTGCCCGGCACCGAGGCCGCTGTTGCCGGGGTGTAGCCCGAGCCGTCGGTGCCACCGGTCTTGGCGACGGGCACGGTGCAGCTCCTGGCGGACCAGCTCGGCTTCGGCGGCGAGCTCAGCCGGGTCGTCGGGAATGACGATCGGACCCCACTCGGGTGGGATCGCCGGCAGGTCGTCGGGCGCTCCCGCCCCGTCCGACCACCCATCGCCGTTGCCTGTCCTGCCCACAGCACCCCCAGCCGCTCGCCCATGAGGTCGATCGGGGTCTAGCTATCAGGGTCCCGCACGGGGCTCTGTTGCGCCAGTACCGGACGCAAGATGGGTCGGGCGATATGCTGGAAGCGTCGAAACGCGCCTCGTCCGGCATGTCCAGCCGGTTAGCTGGCTGCTGATCCTCTGGTTACCCACTGTCGCCGAAGTGTGTCAGTGGTTGCCTGTCAAGCCCGAGAAAGACCTCTCACAGCCCCTCTGACCTGCGCTTACGGCAAAGACTACGACGGGACATCGGTGCCTGAGCGTGTTACCCTAGACACAGCGAAAGGGGCTTCGAACCTATGGTTTTCAGTGTCGGCGAGACCGTTGTTTACCCCCACCACGGGGCCGCACTCATCGAGGCAATCGAGACTCGGGTCATCAAGGGCGAGGAGAAGCTGTACCTCGTTCTGCGGGTTGCGCAGGGCGACCTGACGGTGCGAGTTCCTGCCGAGAACGCCGAGATCGTCGGTGTGCGTGAAGTGGTTGGCGAAGAAGGCCTTGGCAAGGTCTTCGACGTGCTCCGCGCCCCACACACCGAGGAGCCGACCAACTGGTCACGGCGGTACAAGGCAAACCTCGAGAAGTTGGCTTCCGGAAACCCGCTCAAGGTCGCCGAGGTGGTTCGTGACCTCTGGCGTCGGGAACGGGAGCGGGGGCTGTCCGCAGGCGAGAAGCGCATGCTCGCCAAGGCCCGGGACATCCTGGTAGGTGAGGTCGCGCTTGCGGAAAAGAGCACCAAGGACGAGGCGGAAACTCTCCTCGACAAGGTGCTCACCGACGCGTAGGCAGATCTCCACCCATAGATCATCTGATGCCTCCTGGTATCGAGGACCGCGACGTGACCGCGCATCTCCAGCAGCGCGGTGACGTCGCGGTCCTCGTTCCGGCGGCCGGTGCCGGCGTACGCCTGGGGCCGGGAGCCCCCAAGGCGCTTCGGCTGCTCGGCGGCATACCACTACTGGTGCACGCGGTGCGGCGGCTGGCCGGCGCACCCTCGGTCGCGGTGATCGTGGTCGCCGCCCCGCCCGACGACGTCGACGCGGTGCGTGACCTGCTCGCCCCGGCCGTCGCCGGACTGCTGTTGATCGTGGTGCCCGGTGGCGGCGATCGACAGGCCTCGGTGGCCGCCGCGCTGGCCGCCGTCCCCGCCGGCCCGCAGATCGTCCTGGTGCACGACGCGGCCCGCGCGCTCACCCCGGCAGACCTGGTCGAGTCGGTCGCCGCGGCGGTGCGCGCCGGTGCCGAGGCGGTCATTCCGGTGCTGCCGGTCGTCGACACGATCAAGACGGTGGACGCCGACGAGACGGTCCTCGCCACGGTCGACCGGTCGACGTTGCGAGCCGTGCAGACCCCGCAGGGATTCCGCCGGGACGTGCTGGCCGCCGCGCATGTCGCCGCCGCCGACCCGCACACCGACGACGCCGGTCTGGTCGAGAAGCTCGGCGTACCGGTGGTCTGTGTGCCCGGGTCGGAACGGGCTTTGAAGATCACCCGACCCTTCGACCTGGTGATCGCCGAGCACCTGCTCGGCACCGAGCCGTCGCCCCGTACCCTGCTCCCGTGATCGTTCCCCGGGTAGGTGTCGGCACCGACGTGCACGCCTTCGCCGCCGGTCGGCCCTGCTGGGTCGCCGGCCTGCACTGGCCGGGCGAGACCGGGCTGGCCGGGCACTCCGACGGTGACGTCGCCGCGCACGCCGCCTGCGACGCGCTCTTCTCCGCCGCCGGGCTCGGCGATCTCGGTGCCAACTTCGGCGTCGCCGAACCGCGGTGGGCCGGGGCCGCCGGCGTCGACCTGCTCGCCGAAGCGGCCCGCCGGGTGGTCGCCGCCGGCTTCGTGATCGGCAACGTCTCCATCCAGGTCATCGGGGTACGGCCGAAGATCGGGCCGCGCCGGGCCGAGGCGCAGCAGGTCCTCGGCGCGGCTGCCGGCGCGCCGGTGACCGTCTCCGGCACCACCACCGACGGGCTCGGGTTGACCGGCCGGGGCGAAGGGCTGGCCGGCCTCGCGGTGGCGCTCGTCTATCCGCGCGAAGCGGTTGACCTGCCGGATGCGGCCGGCTAACCGTACCCGGACAGGTTTCGGCAGCACCCGGATAGGCTCGACCGGTGTCCAGCGAGACTTCCCCCGAGCCGCCCGCCGACTTTGACGGCTACCTGCAACGCGCCGGCCTGCTGGCCGACCTGGGCCGGTACGACGAAGCCGCCGCCGAGATCGGGTTCGCGGTGGCGCTCGATCCGGACAGCGACGCCGCCCGGATCCTGCTGGCCCGGGTGCATCTCGCCGCTGACCTCCCGGATCAGGCCCTCGCGGCGATCGATTCGTTGTCCGCCGCCCCAGCCACGCTGAACCCCTGGTCGGCAGAGTCCGCCGCCCTGGACACGGCGGAGTCCGCCGGGCCGGACGCGGTGGCGACCGGGGCCGGGCGCAGCCTGCCGGACCGGATCGCCGTCACGGTGGTGCGCGGACTGGCGCTGATCGATCTGCGACGTTATCCC
Organism: Micromonospora sp. LOL_023; assembly: GCF_048060115.1. Taxonomy (NCBI): domain Bacteria; kingdom Bacillati; phylum Actinomycetota; class Actinomycetes; order Micromonosporales; family Micromonosporaceae; genus Micromonospora; species Micromonospora sp. LOL_023. The sequence goes on along the minus strand of NZ_JBHMIM010000034.1, from coordinate 51,195 downwards.
GAAGCGGCCCAGCTGGCCACCGACCTGCTGGCGGCGTATCCGGACGACGCGTACGCCCAGCGCAGCGGTGCGGCGATCCTGGCCGGCTCGCGCAACGGTCAGCCGGCGCTGAACGCGGCCTGGCGGGGGGTCGAGCTGGCTCCGTCGGACGCCCAGGCGCATCTGGTGCTGGGTCTGGTCGGTGCCCGGCTGGAGCTGTTCGATCTGGCGCATCGGGCGTACGAGGAGGCGCTGCGGCTGGATCCGCTGATCGGTGAGGCGCAGTTCGACATCGGTGTGATCCACCTCGAACGCCGACGGTACGCGGCCGAGCTGGCCATCCTCGCCGAGCGGGCCACGATGATGGTGCCACCTGCGCAGCCGAGGCCGGGCCCACCGCAGCAGCCTCGGACGGTCGAGGACGAGTTGCGCCGGCTGGTGCTGATCGGCGCCGGCTACAGCATGGTCGCGGCGGTGACGGTGGCCTGCCTGGCCGGCAGCGCCGCGTCGCGGGGCTGGGCCGTGCTGACGGCACTCGGCGGTGTCGCGCTGATCGTGATCCTGGCCCGGCGGGTGCCGGGTCGGATCACCGAACAGTTGCCGCTGCTGGTGGACCGCCGGTTGGCGACGAGCGTGTACGCGGTCGGGGCCGCGCCGGTGTTGATCTTCTGCTATGCGGCGATCGCGACCCCGTGGCTGCTGGTGGCGGCGATCGTGGCATCCGCCGCCGCCCAGTTCCTGGTGTTGCGGCAGATCACCACCCGACCGCCGGACCAGCGGCAGTAGCACCGGCCCGTGAGCTCAGCGGGCGGTGCCGGCCCAGGTCCAGGCGTACCCGGTGTCCTCGCAGGACAGACCGGCGTCGCAGAGGTCCAGTGGGCGGAACGTGTCGACCATGACGGCGAGTTCGTCGAAGCGCTCGGCACCGATCGACCGCTCGACAGCGCCGGGCTGCGGCCCGTGGGTGAAGCCGGCCGGGTGCAGTGAGATGGAGCCCTGCTCGATGCCGGAGCCGCGCCGTGCCTCGTAGTCGCCGCCGGTGTAGAACAGCATCTCGTCGGAGTCGACGTTGTGGTGGTTGTACGGCACCGGGATGGCCCGCGGGTGGTAGTCGACCTTGCGCGGCACGAACGAGCAGATGACGAAGTTGGGGCCGGCGAAGGTCTGGTGCACCGGTGGCGGTTGGTGCACCCGGCCGGTGATCGGTTCGAAGTCGTGGATGCTGAACGCCCACGGGTACAGGTGACCGTCCCAGCCGACGACGTCGAACGGGTGGTGCGCGTACACGTGTCGGGTCCAGCCCTGCCGGTGCCGGACGTACACCTCGACGTCGGTGCCGTCGAGCAGCAGCGGATCGGCCGGCCCGCGGACGTCGCGTTCGCAGTACGGCGAGTGCTCCAGGAACTGGCCGCGTACCGACAGGTAGCGCTTCGGTGGTCCGATGTGGCCGGTGGCTTCGATGGTGAGCAACCGCAGCGGTACCTCGTCGACCGGCACGATCCGGTGCACAACCGAGGTCGGGATGATCACGTAGTCGCCGGAGGTGACCCCGAGCACGCCGAAGCTCGACTCGACGCGGGCGGCGCCGGACTCGATGTACAGGCATTCGTCGCCGGTGGCGTTGCGGTACAGCGGGGACGGTCGGTCGGCGACGACGTACGACACGCGTACGTCGTCGTTGGCGAGCAGCGGCGCTCGGCCGAGGACGGCGTCGGTGTGTCCGGAGTCCAGCTGGTGGGTGCGCAGGTGGCGGGGGGTGAGCGGGTGGTTCGGCCGCCGCCGGGTGGTCGGCGGGTCGTAGACCTCGGCGGCGACGATCGCGGTGGGCGGGTGCCGGTGGTAGAGCAGGGACGAATCGGACGAAAAGCCCTCCTGGCCCATCAACTCCTCGGCGTACAGACTGCCGTCGGGTTGGCGGAACTGGGTGTGGCGCTTGCGGGGGATCTCGCCAACGCTGCGGTAGTAGGGCATCATTACCCTCCGTATCTCCCCGTTGACCGGCCGGTAGCGTCCGATAACCGGACGCTGTTGTCCGTTAATCGTAGAATCCACTAGGTTCAAAGGCGTGTCAATGCACGTACCCAGGATCTTCACCGGTCTCGTCGACGACGCCGCTGTCTTCCCGCCGGGCAGCGCCGAGCTGCCCGACGCGATCACCGCGCACCGGGGCCACCAGGCCGCCTGGTATGCCGGCCTGGTCGGCCCGTTCCTGCTGCCCGCCTCCGAGATCCGCGCCGCGCGACAACTGGTGCGGCCCGGCGATGAACTGGAGATCGGTCTGATCGGCGACACCGGCGTCGCCGCGCTGCCGGCCGCCGTCGAAGCGCTGCCGACCGACCGGCTCCGGCTGCGTCAGGTCGAGGTCGCCGTGGCCAAACGCGGCGAAGACCCCCAACCCGGCCTGCGTGCGCTGCTCACCGCACTCGCCGGCTGGCCCAAGATCAGCGGGTACGCCGAGGTGCCACTGACCTGGGGGCTGCTCGCCGCCCTGGACTCACTCGCCGAAGCACGGGCCAGCGGAGCCGACATCGCCGCCAAGTTCCGCACCGGTGGGCTGGCCGCCGAACTGTTCCCCACCCCGGTCGAGCTGGCCGCCGTCATCTGCGCCTGCCGGGACCGGGCGTTGCCGTTCAAGCTGACCGCCGGGCTGCACCACGCCATCCGGGACGTCGACCCGGAGACCGGCTTCACCCACCACGGCTTCCTCAATGTGCTCTCCGCCACCATTATCTCGGCCGACGGCGCAGAGGTGGCCGAGGTCGCCGAGCTGCTGGCCACCACCGACGCCGCCCGGCTGATCGAGCCGGCCCGGATACAGGCGGGCGCTGACCGGCCGTTGTGGGTAGGTTTCGGATCCTGCAGCATCGCCGACCCGCTGACCGACCTGGTCCGGCTGGGCCTGATCGACGGAGGATTCGCGTGACGACCTGCTGGGTGCCCGGTGCCACCGACACGCCGTACGGCGTGCAGACCCTGCCGTACGGCGCGTTCCGCCGCCACGTAACCGGTGCCCCGGCTGAGGGTGCCCCGGCTGAGGGTGAGCAGCGGCTCGGCGTACGGATCGGGAAGTTCGTGCTCGACCTGCGCGGCGCTGAGGATGCCGACCTGATCCTGGCCGGTGGTGCGCTGAGCGAGGCGACCCTCAACGCCTTCCTGACCCTCGGACGGGCACAGTGGACCACTGTGCGGCGGCGGATCGTCGAGCTGCTCACCGAGGCCGGGCACCGGGCCGCGGTCGAGCCGCTGCTGATCCCCCTGGATGAGGTCGACCTGGTCATGCCGTTCACCGTCGGCGACTACGTCGATTTCTACTCCTCCGAGCAGCACGCCAGCAACGTCGGGCAGATCTTCCGCCCGGGGCAGCCGCTGCTCACCCCGAACTGGCGGCACCTGCCGATCGGCTACCACGGCCGGGCCGGCACCGTTGTCGTCTCCGGCACGCCGATCGTGCGCCCCAGCGGGCAGCGGCGCAGCTCGAACGGCCCGGTCTTCGGCCCGTCGGGCCGGCTCGACATCGAAGCCGAGGTCGGTTTCGTGGTCGGGGTGCCGACTGCGCTCGGCGACCGGGTGCCGACCGACCGCTTCGCCGACCATGTCTTCGGCGTCACCCTGGTCAACGACTGGTCGGCCCGGGACATCCAGGCCTGGGAGTACCAACCTCTCGGTCCGTTCCTCGGCAAGTCGTTCGCCACCTCGGTCAGCCCGTGGGTGGTTCCGCTGGAGGCCCTCGATCACGCCTGGGTGCCGGCCCCGGCGCAGGACCCGCAGGTGCTGGACTATCTACGCGAGGCCGACCGGCGCGGGCTCGACCTGTCGATCGTCGTCGAGTGGAACGGCACCCGGGTCAGCGAGCCGCCGTTCGCCGGCATGTACTGGACCCCGGCGCAGCAGTTGGCGCACCTGACCGTCAACGGCGCGTCGCTGCGCACCGGCGACCTCTTCGCCTCCGGCACCGTCTCCGGGGCCCGGCGTGACCAGGTCGGCTCGTTCCTGGAGTTGACCTGGGGCGGCACCGAGCCGATCAAGCTGGACGACGGCGCTGAGCGCACCTTCCTCGAAGACGGGGACACCGTGATCATCTCGGCCACCGCGCCCGGCCCGGACGGCTCGACGGTCGGCCTCGGCGAGGTCACCGGCACCGTCCGCCCCGCCTCATGACCACGCCGATCCCCTCCGCGACGATCTTGCAGTTATCGACAGGATATGTCCGACTTGTTTGTCGATAACTGCAAGATCGTCGCGATCTTGGGGCAGGTTGATCAGTCGTCGTCGCGGAGGATGCCGCCGGTGACGGCGTCGACATCCACCTCACGTTCCCGGCCGTTGAGGATGAACTCCATCTCCCAGATCGGGCCGCCGTCCTCCTCATCCAGTTCGGCCTCGATCACCCGTGCACCGGGAAACGCCTGCTCCACGAGCTGAGCCGCCTGCACCGCATTGACCGGGCGCGGACCGAACTTCGCGTCCAGCTCCGGATCGATGTCGATCTCCAAACGCGCGGCGGCGTCACCGCTGCGGACCACCCGCCGGTCATCGTCGGCCGACGCCATGGCGGTGCCCACCACCAGCGGCACCCCGACACCCACGGCCACGATCGCCGCCAACACTGCCCGTCGCATCTGATTCTCCGTTCGTCGCCTCGGACGGCGGATCGATGAAGGTCCGCGTCCCCTTGTGATCGGCGGTACGGATGCGGTCGGCGGCGTGGCCGTGGCTCAGTGGGAATCCTGCCCGAACACTGGCCCAATGCTGGCCTGCCCTTCAAGAAGCCTCGCCAGCGTCAAACAAGTGGTACCGGGCCGCCGACGTCCGCTGTCGAACGGTCGACTGCCAGGCGGTGCAGGGTGATGACGACGTCCAGGCCGAGTCCGCCCGGCCCGGTACGCAACTCGACGCGACCGCCGCTGGCCTCGGCGAGCCGCCGGACCAGGGTCAGTCCGAGGCCGGTGCCGCCCTTCGGCGCTCCCGCCGCCCGCCAGAACGGATCGAACGCCCGGCTGCGCTGCTCGGCGGTCAGGCCGGGGCCCTCGTCGACGACCCGCAGCACCGCCGCACCACCGCCGGCCCGCCCCGCCGACTGCTGGACGTCTCGCGGGACCTTCAGCGGCTCGCTGTCGCCGCTGGCCAGCGGCGACAGCGCGACCGAGCGGTGCACGGTGATGGCGCTGCCCGACGGAGCCACGCACAACGCGTTGGCGAGCAGGTTCTCCAACATCTGGTCCACCGCTCCGTCGACCGCCTGGACGGTCCCGACCGGCCTGCCGGTCACCAGTAGCCGGACGCCCCGCTGACGCATCAGCGGTTCCCACAGGCTGACCCGGTCGGCCACCACCTGGTCGCAGTCGACCGGCCGCGGCTGAGCCGGCATCTGCTCGGATCGGGCCAACGCCAACAAGGTGTCGACCATCTGCGCCAGCCGGTCGGTCTCGGCCAGGGCGGCGGTGAACCCGGCCCGTGCGGTCGGCGGCACCTCGTCCTCCAGGTTCTCCAACCGCAGCCGCAGCGCCGCCAGCGGAGTCTTCAGCTGGTGGGAGGCATGCCCGGCGAACGACCGCTGCGCGTCCAGCAGCCGCTGTACCCGGCCGGCGGCCCGATGGAACGTCACCGTCAGCCGGTGCAGCTCCGGCGGTCCGGCGTGCCCGACCGGCGGCGCGGTCAAGGTGCCGTCGGCGAGCTGCCGGGTAGCCCCCTCCAAGGCCCGTACCGGCCGCACGATCCAGCGGGCCAGCGCGAACGCCAGCAGAGTGACGATCACAAGTACGCCGGTCCCGGCGGCAGCCAGCCACGACCAGACCACGATGATCCCGTTGCCCACCGCCGCCACCGGTACGGTCAGCCGCACCGCGCCACGGATCGCCGCCGGCTGGACCGGGACCGCCACCGACAGGCTCTCCACCCCGTCGACGTCGCTGGTCCGGATGCCGACGTGCCGGTCGCTACGCAGGGCGGTACGGATCTCCGGAAGGTCACTCAGCGCGGTGCCGGGTGCCGCCGCCGGGTCTGAGCTGGCCAGCAGCACACCCGTACGGTCGACGATGTCGACCCGGCCGCCGACCTGCCCGGCGGTTTCGACGGCGAGCAACTGCAGCCGGTCGCCGTGCCCCTGCCCACCCGTCGGGTGAGCGTCATCGCGGACCGTCTCGTCGACGAACGCGGCCAGCACCTCGGCGGAGTGCTCCAACTCGGTCTCCATCCGGCGGTGCTCGCTGATTCCGTACAGGTAGCCGAGCGGGATCTCCAGCAGCAGCAGGACGACCAGGGCGACTCCGACGTAGCTGGCGACCAGCCGGCGGGTCATCGGCCGGCCGGGGCAGCTCGCGACGGTACGGGCTGTGGCGGTACGAGTCGTGGCGGTACGGCGAGCAGGAAGCCGACGCCGCGCCGGGTCTCGATCCAGGCCGGGTCGCCGAGTTTGCGGCGCAGGCTGGCGATGTGGAAGTCGAGGGTCTTGCCGGCGCCGAAGAAGCGTGGCCCCCAGCAGACGTCGATGAGCCGCTGCCGGGTGACCACCGCACCGGGGTCCTCGGCGAGGATCGCCAGCAGGTCGAACTCCTTCGGTGACAGCGCCAGTGGCCGGCCGTCGAGCTGCACGTGACGGCTTCGCCGGTCCACGACCAGCCCGTCCGCCGCCGGGTCCGCCACCGTCTGCCAGCCGCTGCGTCGGCCCAGTGCCCGCATCCGGGCGACCAGCTCACGCATGCTGAACGGCTTCGCCAGGTAGTCGTCGGCGCCGATCTCCAGGCCGACGACCCGGTCGGTCTCCGAGCCGCGTGCGGTCAGCATGATGATCGGTACGGTGGTGACGGTCCGCAGCTGACGGCAGACGTCGATGCCGTCCATGTCCGGCAGCCCCAGGTCGAGCAGCAGGATCTCGCTGGTCGGGGCCGCGAGCGCGGCGGCACCGGTGGACACCCGGGACACCTGGAAGCCGTACCGGCCGAGGCCTTCGACGAGCGGCTCGGCGATGGTGTCGTCGTCCTCGACGAGTAGTACCCGCATCAGTCAACCTCCTACGGGCACGCCGACCGACCCGCGCACCTTTCGCAGAGGAGCACGGTCGTGAGCGCCGTCCGGTTCAGCCGGCTACCCGGGCCGAGACGACAAATGGTCGACAGCGGGTGTAGCGAGTGGAGCCTGATCGACGTTGTCCGGTGCTCACAACGTCGATCAGACGCCAGTCGTGGGTGGCTCTTCGAATGGATCCTGAGGAGGGGTGAGGCCGGCGTGCCGCAGGACGGTCCGGATCCGTCGGGCGGCGGCCTGGTCGCGCCGGTCCAGGACCGCGAGCGCTTCGAGGAACAGATCGCAGTACGTACGCCCGCAGTGTCGGCAGCCGCCCATCCGGTCCGGCAGGTGCCGCTCGGCCATCCGTCTGGCGATCTGAGTCACCGCGGACAGTTCGCCGCCGGGTGCCGGGGTGCCGTTTCGGGCGCCGACCAGGTTGAAGCGTGGGTCGGTGTCGACGTCGGTTTCGCCGGGCACCCGTCTCGTCAGCGGCAGACGCCCGGGGGTTGGCAGCTCGTTGATCAGATCCGATGGCTGCGGTGTGCGGGTGAACCGCTCTGGCTTGTCATTGCGGTACGGCATGCTTCCCCTCGCATTGGCGTTGCTGCTCTCCGTGGAATTTGCGCGTGGAATTTGCGCGTCGACCTCTAATGTTGCTGCGCTGGTCATCGGTCTGGCGGCCGGGGGTAGGTCATCGCGCCGCAGTCCGGGCACCACCGACTCTTGACCTTGAAGCTCAGCAGGCCGGCGAGAAACCCGATCATGGCGGCGCTGGCCATGGCGATCCCGAATCCGATCTACCACATCGTACTGCCCTTATCGTGTCGGCACTGAGCTGCGGTTATCCGGCGGCGTGGCGGCCGGGTGGGCTCGGGCGTGCCGGGTCGGCCGCCACGCCTGATCGGGGAGATACGACGTTGGCCGTTCGGATGGTTTGCCGCCCACCGATCGGCCACGTCGTATTCGCGGAGTGGAAGGTCGCGCCGATCTGCGGCGCTACGTTCGCGTTCCCGAACGATTACGAGTCTGTCGGTCGACCGCTAGGTCCGCAACAGCTTCGGGGTCACGATAGAGAAATCGCCGGTCAGTCAAATGGACCTCGGTCGACTGAGACCCGATCTTTCGAGCGGGCATGATCAGCACGCGTGGGACCAATTCCCAGACCAAGGAGAATGTGTCGATCCGGCGAAGCCGAGCGCCATACGGTTGCCTTCGATGACCTGACGACCGTCGCGCTCGGTCAGGCCGCGACGCGTGACCTCCTCGCCCGGACCGCAAAGGAGTACGAGTCATGATCGACCTGTCCACCGCCACCTGGCGCCAGAGCAGCCGCTCCTATGACCAGGGTCACTGTGTCGAGGTGGCCGACGGGCTGGGCGTCGTCGTCGGCGTGCGGGATTCCAAGGACCCGGCCGGCCCGGTGCTGGTGATCTCCCCGGCCAGCTGGTCTGCCTTCACCACCGCCACCAAGACCGGCACCCGCACTACCTGCGTTGGCTGTATCCCCGATGTGAGGCTGAGATACCTGTCGCCGTACCGGATAGGTATCTCAGCCGCACATCGGCGTAGCTGTCGGGGTGTCAGGCGGCCGGGCCGAATCCGGCGACGTCCTTCGGGTCGGGGCCGAAGCGGTTGGGGCCGGGCGTGCCGTTCTGCACGTAGAACACCAGCAGGACGATCCAGCCGATGATCGGGATCAGCCCGATCAGGATCCACCAGCCGGACCGGTCGGTGTCGTGCAGCCGGCGTACGACGACCGCCGGGCCCGGCAGGAGCAGCGCCAGGCTGACGATCAGGCCGATGACGCCGTTGGAGGAACCCTCGAAGTTGGTGCCCAGCGCGGTGTCGAGGATCGAGGTCACGATGCTGACGAGGAGCGAGAAGAGGGCGAACCACCAGTACTCGGAGCGGCGGGCCCGCCCGCTGAACCCGACATACTGGGTGAGCACAGACCGAACTGCGGCGGTAAAGGACATGACGCCGCCAGCGTCTCAAGCGGATCGATGCGTGACACTCAGGTTAGGAGCCTGTCACAAGTGGATTTTGCCTGCCTGAGCGCACGACGCCCTTGAGACCTGCGCTTCTACGAACGGTAGGCGTCGCGTCGGTGGCGGATCGACTGGATCTCGACGACCCGCTTCGCCTCGTTGATCCGGTAGATGATCCGATATGTGCCGCGCCGGGCGGAGTGGAAGCCATCGAAGGGCTCGTCGAGCGGTTTGCCAGCCCGGTAGGGATTGACCGCGATCGCCCCCGCGATGGTCTCCGTCGCCGCGATCGCCACTGCCAACGGCAGGTCCTCGTGTAGGTTGCGGCGGGCCTGGCGAGAGAACATCACCGTGTACGAGCTGGGTGGCTCGCTGGCGCTCTCGCCTGCCTGTGCGCTCCGTTCGGGCATCAGGCTGCCTTGCCGCGACGTCGCTCCAACTCACCGAGGACCTCGTCCATCGAGAACGTGTCGCCCGAGGCGAAGTCCTCTCGGGACTGGCGGAGATCCGCGAGGGCTTCGTTGTCGGAGAGCAGGTCCAGCGTCTCCCGCATCGACTCGTACTCGGCTACCGAGATCAGCATGACGTCCGCGCGGCCGTTGCGGGTGATGGTGAAGTGGTCGTGCTCCCGAGCGACCCGATCGGCGAGTTCAGCGATCCGGGCCTTGGCTTCAGTGATCGGAATGGTCTCCATGGAGGTCATTCTAGCGACCGGTCAGAATATTGACTATCTGCTGCTGGGCTGCGAGCACCCACGGCAGCGCGGCGGGCGACCACGAACCCGCCACGGGTCCGGGCTACCAGCGCAGCGTGTTTTTGATCTTGCTGGCGGCCTTGTCCACGCCGTGCATCACCTTCTGGGCCGTACCGCTGCTGACCTGCAGGAGCATGCTGGTGCTCAACGCCTTTTCGACCTCGGACAGGTCCTCCTGCGCCGACCCGCCGAGCCGGGTGGCCGCCGCCTGCATCACCTGTTTGGCCCGGCCGTCGTCGGCCTTCTCCGCGCAGTTGGTCAGCGACTGCGCGTTGAGCACGCCGAGTGACATGGTGGCGAACGCGGCGTTGAGCCCGGCCGTCTCGAAGGTCAGCTCGTCACCGGAGCCGTTCATCAGGAACGACGAGATGATCTTCTCGTCCATGCCGCCGGTCATTCGGGCGGTCGGACTGACGTACTTGGGCATGCCGCCCAGCTCGCCGATCAGCGCCTCCCAGGTCTGCACCCGCTCGCTGGCCGATGTCCTGAGCCGGCCGTACAGTCCGGCCAGGATCGGGTTGGGGGTGCGCCGGGTCAGCATGGCGAACAGGTGGACCGCCATCAGGTCGTGGGTCGTCCACGCGGAGAGCTGGTCGGCCAGGAACGGGCCGTTCAGACCACTGCCAGTGGCGAAGGTGGCGAGTCGGTCGTCGTCCACCGCCCGCTCCGGCGTGACCGTCACCATCGGGCCGGGCTTGATCATCGCGCCGGTCTCGGTACGTACGGCACTGCGCGTCATCGCACGACCTCCTCTCGGACCTTCTCACGGGCGTACTGCTCGGCCGGGTACGGGCCGTCGGTGATATTGCGGTACTCGCGGCCGTTGCGCTGCGCGTTCTCGTCGATTACCTGCTCGCTCGGCGCGCCACCGGCGTTAACCGTAGCCATGTGCTTGATGTATCGCGCCGGCCACTCGGCGACGAAACCGGTGCCGAACGTGGTGATGTCCACCTGTTGGGCGATCACCTCGCGGATGAAGTCCTTGTTCGGCTGGAACTTCGTCGGCTGCGGCATCTCGGCGGGGAGGATCTGCTCCGGCTCCCGGCCGTCGTACCGGCGCAGCAGGTCGGCCGCCACCTTGAGCTGCTCGATCTCCATCGCCAGGTTCAGCTCCCAGACCTGCTTGATCCGGCGGTCATCCTCGTCCTGGGCGAACGACCAGTACATGTAGCACTCGTTGTACTCGTGGTGGACGAGCTGCTCCAGCCAGCTCTCCGCCGGGTCGAGCATCGACTCGTACTGCGTGACGTGTTCCTCTTCCACCATCGCGATCTCCAGGTAGAGACCCCGGGCGATCGGCTCGACGAACTCCGGCCCCACGTTCATGTAGTAGTTCATCGTCTGCTGCTCGGCGGCCGTGATGGTGATGGCGTGCATCCGTGACAGCGGATCGACGGTGTGCTTGTCGTAGTGCTTGCGGATGTTGTCCTCGGGGTGGCGGTGGTGGTGCGACGTCGGCCGCCCCGGCATGACCTCGGTCAGGTAGTCGACGATCGCCTGCGCCTTCTTGCCCTGGGTCAGCTCGTACAGGTTGGAGTAGCGGTAGAGGTGGTCGAAGTCCTCCAGCAGGCCGAACTTGTAGTTCTGCCGCAGGTACGGGTCGGGCTCGTTGCGGGCGACCCAGGCGGTGATGTCGGTCGCCACCTGCTCGTACCCGAGTACGACCTCCAGCACCGACTCCTGGCCGGGGATCATCCAGTTGATGGCCTTCTGCTGCTGTTGCTCGATGTAGCGCAGGTAGGCGAGCTTCTGCCGGAGGTCGATGTCGTCGACGTGCCGGTTCATCTGGTGGCTGAACGTGATCGCCTCCACCTCGATCCCGTTCATCACGATCACCCGGCACCGGGTGTACGGATCGACCCCGTGCGGCTCGTACGGCTCGACGTTGAGTTCGGACCAGCTCCGTAGCTGTTTCTCCAGCGGGATACCGGCTTCTTCGAGCGGGTTGAAACGCATCGCCTCTCCTCGTGAGGACCATCCGACACATCGCCTGCTGCCTACTGAGCCGGCTACGGAACGAAGGCCGCCGACCCACACAAATCACACCATTTCCTGCGAGCTGTCTGCAGCGGAACGGCCGGATGGCGGCGGTCGAACGTCAACGGCGGCCGAACATCGACGGCGGCGGACGGTCAGCTGCCCGGGTTCGCGCCGACCTGGCGGGCGGTGGCGGCGGCAGCGGTCAGCGACTCGTCGACGACGCCGGCGCGTTGCCGTACCGCCGCCAGCGTCTCCTTGACAGTGCCGAGCGCACCGAGCAGCTGGGCCGGGTCGCCGCCCTGCAGCACCCGCGCCACCAGCCCTGCCGCCTCGTCGGCCTTCGCGGCGGCCGCGCCGATGCCGTCGCGGACGGCGCGCAGCTTGTCGCCGGCCCGACCCAGCGTGGCCAGCACCTCCGCCGGTGACGGCTCCCTCGGCACCGGCACCACCGTGGCCGCCACCTCGTCGAGCGTGCCGGTGACCCCGGTCAGCCCGGCCTGCAGATCCTTCAGCGTGTTGCGTACCTGGATCATGCCGGCCACGATGCCGCTGAAGCCGCCGGCCGCCGCCTGACCGGCGACCCGCTCGGCCTCCTCCTGGGCCGCCGCTGCGGCAGTCCGGGCCCGTTCGGCGCCCGCTCGCATCGCCTGCAGATCCTTGCCGACGTTGTCCACCGGTGCTGCCACGACCGCTCTCCTCACCCCGTTTGACCTGCTGTTCCCATGGTGCGGGGTGGTCGGCGGAAAAAGCCGGCAACTAGCCCTCGGCTGCGGTGGTGTCCGCCGCCTGGCCGTGGTACCAGGCGAGCTTCTCACCGAGGCGGGCCCGCCAGCGGTGCAGCTGTTCGATCTGCTGCTCGACCGCGTCCGCGTGCTCGCGCAGCAGCGCGATCCGCTCCGGGATGGTTTGCGGGTCACGGCACAGTTCGCCGTAGCGGCGTAGCCGTTCGATCGGCATCCCGGTGTCCCGCAGGCAGCGCAGGAAGTCGAGCATGCCCAGGTCGTCGTCGCTGTAGACGCGGCGCCCGCTGGAGTTGCGGGCGACCGGCGACAGGATGCCCTCCCGTTCGTAGTAGCGCAGCGTGTCGATCGAGAAGCCGGACCGGGCCGCCGCCTCGGCGGGTGAGTAGGCCGTCATACCGCCGACGGTACCGCTTGACCTGGAGCGCGCTCCAGGTCGCAGGGTGGACCCATGACGTACGAAAACAGCACGCCGGCACCGGCCTCGCCGCTGGTCCTGGGCGCGATGATGTTCGGCACCCGGATCGACGAGGAGACCTCCTTCGCCCTGCTCGACCGGTTCGTCGAGCGGGGCGGCGAGTGGATCGACACCGCCGACTGTTACGCGTTCTGGGCAAGTCAGGACGGCCGGGGCGGCGACAGCGAACGGGTCATCGGGCGGTGGCTCGCCGCCCGCCCCGGCGTACGGCAGCGGGTGCGCATCGCGACCAAGGTCGGTGCCGAGCCGCTGTGGGCCGGATCGTGGCCGCGGGTGCGGGCCGGGCTGAGCCGCCGCGCCGTCGCCGACGCCTTCGCCGGCAGCCTGGACCGGCTGGGCGTGGACAGCGTCGACCTGCTCTGGCTGCACCAGGAGGACCGGGCCACCCCGATCGAGGAGACCGTCGACACGGTCGCCGGGCTGGTCGCGTCCGGTGCCGTACGTCGGGTCGGCGCGTCCAACCACCCGGCCTGGCGCATCGAGCGGGCCCGCGCCCACGCCGCCGCCACCGGCACCCGGCCGATCGACGCCCTGCAACTCAACGCCACCTACCTACGGGCCCGCCCCGGCACGCTGCCCGAGGGGGTGGAGCATCCGTTCGGCCTGCTCAGCGACGAGCAGCGGGACATCGCGCAGGCGTACCGGATGGAGGTGTGGGCGTACACGCCGCTGCTGACCGGTGCCTACGACGACCCGGCCAAGCCGATCCCGCCGGTGTACGACCATCCCGGCAGTACTCGGCGGCTCGCGGCGCTCGACGACGTCGCCCGGGACAGCGGCGCGACCCGCGGCCAGGTGGTGCTGGCCTGGCTGGTGGCGCAGGGCATCCGCCCGATCCTCGGCGGCAGCAAGCTGTACCAGTTGGAAGCGGCGCTCGACGGCGTCACTCTTGCCCTCACCGACGAGCACCTCGCCCGCCTGGCCGTCGCCGGCTGACAATGCTGACAGGTTCCTGACGGTTGGCCGGAATTCTGGCTTGTATGAGCAGATATCGACAGATGCGTCCGGCGAGCCGGCTGGCCGAACCGTTGCTGGCCGCGCTCGCTGTGACGGCGATCGGGCTGTCGGCCGGGTGCGGCGGCGGTGACGGGAACACGAGCGCTACCGGTGCCCGAGGGTCGGCTGGTGACACCGGTGACAGTGGCGTCGCCTCAATCGCGGGCAGCGCTGGGCCGGACGCGTCACCATCGCCGCAGGCCGAGCGTCCGTTGATCCGCCCCGACACTTCCGCCGAGGAACAGGAGCGGCTCACGAACCTCTGGCTGCAGTGCTTCGAGGACAACGGGGTATCGGACACGGAGCGGAAGACGAGAGCGGACACCCCGGAGGTGCGGCAGGTCACCGAGGACTGCGCTCCGCTGGAACCCGAACGGCTGTGGCAGCGTTCCCTGCGCCTGGACCCCGAGTATCCGGACAAGCTCCTGGCTTGGGCGGAGTGTCTGCAGGACCGCGGGGTCGACGCCTTCGTCGACGGCGACTTCCTGTCACTCACCGACGGGCTGCCGTCCGGCACAGAGCTCGAGGACTGCGAGGCGGAGGCGTTCAGCGTGGGCTGACCGGCGACCGGGCCGGGAGGCGTACGGTGACGTGCGTGCCCCGGCCCGGCTCGCTGGCCACGGTGATGTCACCGCCGTGCGCGCGGGCCAACTGCCGGGCGATCGGCAGACCCAGCCCGCTGCCGCCGGTGCGCCGGCTGCGCGAGGCGTCGGCCCGCCAGAACCGGTCGAACAACCTCGGCAGGTCGTCGGCGGTGATCCCGATCCCGGTGTCGGCCACCTCGATGGTGAGCCAGTCGTCGCGTACCGCGCCGTCGACGGTGACCGAACCACCTGCCGGGGTGTGCCGGAGGGCGTTGCCCACCAGGTTGCCGACGAGCTGCCGCAGCCGTACCGCGTCGAGGACGACCTGCGGATCGCCGTGCACTGTCCCGGTCATGGTGATCCCAGCGGCGGCAGCTGTCCCCTGGTTGGCCTCGACGACCTGGCTGAGTACGTCGCCGACGAAGGTCGGCTCCGGATGCACCGAGAAGGTGCCGTCGTCGGCGGCGGCCAGGTCCCGCAGGTCGTCGATGACATGCTGCAACAGGGTCGCCTCCTCGGTGAGCAGCTCGAGGGTGCGGGTGTCGGCCGGTGCCAGCCCGTCCTGGGCGGCCTCCAGCCAGGCCCGGATGTTGGTCAGCGGGGACCGCAGCTCGTGAGCGACGTCGCTGACCATCGCCCGGCGTTGCCGCTCCAGCTGGTCCCGCCGGTGTGCCAGGTCGTTGAACGCGGTGGCGAGACTGCCGATCTCGTCCCGGGTGGTGACCGGTACCGGGCGTTGTCGGTCCACCGGCTCGCGGGCCGCTTCGGCGAGCGCCCGCAGCGGCCGGACCAGCCGCATCCCGACTCCGACAGTGACCGCCACGGTGAGCAGCAGGACCAGCCCGGCGACACCGGCGATTCGCAGCAGGTTCCCGGTGGACAGGTCGGCCGTCGGTAGCCCGGGGTCGGTGGCCGTCGCATCGGTGACGAACAACAGCACCGGCGGTGCCACGTACGCCCGGAGCTGGTCGTGCAGACTCGTTTCGACGCAGGCGCGGGCGGCGGCTTCGGTCGGCGCACCCGGCAGGGTACGCAGCACCTCGACCTCCAGGCTCGGAGTGATCGCCAGATCGATGCTCGCCGCGGCCGGGCCGAGGCAGGTCTCGGTCCGATCGAGAAGCTCGGCCAGCGGGGCGACCTCGCTGGGGAACGGTTCGCGCAGCAGCGCCGGCTCCGGGCAGACCAGCGACCGGCCACGGTCGGCGTCGGCGTCGGCGTCGAGGATCGCAACCGTCGACCGGCCGCCCGGCAGCTCGACGATCTCGGCAGTGAGTCCCGCCCTGTTGACCAGACAGCCCCGATGGTCCTGGGCTGTCTTGCGGATGCCGGCGCGTTGGTCGTCGCCCAGCTGGTACGGCCCGACGACCCGGGTGTCGATGCTGGACCGCTGACGGCTGGCGGCGAGCGCCGGGTCGAGGTCGAGCGGGTCGACGATGGCCGACGGGCGGGCGTCGCGCAGTGCCGGCCCGGGTGCCGACTCGGCGACCGGGTCGCGGGTCACCGGGTCGAGCAGCACGATCCGCCGGCCGGTACGCGACGCGAGGTCGTCGACGACCGGCGTGACCGCCGACCAGTCGCGGTGGTCGATCGCGTACGTGATCATCTCGTCGTAGACGCTGACGTCGTCGGCGAGGGACTGGCCCTGCTCCTTCTCGATCGCCCGGGTGGTCGTCGCCACCGTCAGCCAGGCGGTGGCGACGACCGCGCAGACCGTCAATAGCACCGACGTGCCGAGTAGCCGCAGCATCAGGCTGTGCCGCAGTGGCACCCGCGCGGCCGGGGCCGGCTCCGGACCGCCGGCGGTCGGGGCCGGCTGCGGACCGCCGGCGGTCGGCTCACCCACCGGCGGGGTCGCGCAGCTTGTAGCCGACGCCGTACACCGTCACCAGGTACGCCGGTCGGCGTACGTCCGGTTCGATCTTCCGGCGCAGGTTGACCATGTGGGTGTCGATGGCCCGCTCGGTCGAGTCCCGGTCCACGCCCCGGGTGTGCTCCAGCAGCTGGGCCCGGGTGAAGGCCCGTTCCGGCTGTTCGACCAGGGCGGCCAGGATCGCGAACTCGCCCGGGGTGCAGCCGACCGGTCGTCCGTCGACGGTGACTTCGCGGCGGACCGGGTCGACGGCGAGCGCACCGACCCGCCGTACCCCGTCGATGGTCGTCGGCACCCGGTCGACCCGGCGCAGCAACGTCCGGACCCTGGCCATCAGTTCGCGCGGCGAGTACGGCTTCGTCAGGTAGTCGTCGGCACCCAGGTCCAGCCCGCGCAGCAGGTCGTCCTCGTCGGCGCGGGCGGTGAGCATCAGCACCAGCAGGTCCGACTCGCGGCGCAGGATCCGGCAGACGTTCAGCCCGTCCAGGCCGGGCATCATCACGTCGAGCACCAGCAGTTGCGGCCGGTGCCGGCGGGCCTGGTCGAGCGCGTCGCGCCCATCGTGGACCACTGTGGTCCGGTGTCCGTCGGACTCGACGTAGCGGCGCAGCACCTCGGCCTGCCGCAGGTCGTCCTCGGCGATCAGTACATGGGCAACCACGGGGCGAACCATACTGCGTGCCAGTGTCGGCGCAGCGGTGGGAAATCGCACCGTACCGGTCTGACAGGTTCCTCACAATCGCGGGCGACGCTGGTCGGCATGGTGTTCTTCGTGCGAACGACCGCAGGTCGGCGGTGGCGTCGGCCGTTGGCGTACGGCCTGCCGGCCGTGATCGTGGCGGCCGGACTGGTGGTGACCGGGACCATGGCCGGCTGGGGCTGGCCGGGTCGGGGCGTGGCTGAGGCGGACGCCGCAGCGGCGGATCCGCTCTGGGTGGCGACCACAGAGGTCGTGCGGATGGACATCTCCGACGCCCGGGAGCTGGCCGGCACCCTCGGCTACGGCGCCGCCCGACCGGTGCGGGGCTCCAGCGGAGGGGTGCTGACCTGGCTGCCGGAGCAGGGATCCGTGATCGAACGCGGTGAGCAGCTGTACCGGGTGGACGATCAGCCGGTGCTGCTGTTCTACGGCGGTACGCCGTTGTTCCGTTCCCTCGATCAGCCGAATCTGGTCGGTCGCGACGTGCGGGTGGTCGCTGACAACCTGAAAGCGTTGGGCTACCAGATCGGCTGGCAGCCGCCGGTCGGCAGCGCCGTCGCGGTGCCGCCGCCGGTGCCGCCGCCGGTGCCGCCGGCGGACCAGGACGGTGCGGCGGAGCCGACCGGCGAGAGCGCTGCGGCGGCATCGCCGGACGAGGGGGATGTGGCGCCGACCCCGACGGGCGGTACGGCCATCGTCCGGTCCGGCGACGCCGTTCTCACCCCGGAGCTGATCGCGGCCATCGAACGCTGGCAGCGGGACCGTGACGCGCCGGCCACCGGGGTCGTCCAGGCCGGGGACGTCGCCGTACTGCCCGGGCAGGTCCGGATCGGCTCGGTTGCCGCGCTGCCCGGTGACAGCGCTGCGACGGACATCATGTCGGTCACCCCGACCGACAAGGTGATCACAGTACGGGTGGAAGCTGGCGAGGCGACCGGGATGGCGTCCGACGCATCGGTGACGATCACCCTGCCCGACGGCGCGACCGCCCCCGGCACGGTGGCCACGGTCGGCACCGTCGTCGAGGATGCCGACGGACCGCCGGGGCAGGGGCCGACAGTGGACGTCACCGTCGTGCCCGACGACCCGGCGGTGCTCAGCGGGCTGGAGTCCGCGCCGGTCCGGGTGCAGTTCCGCACCGAGCTGCGTGAACAGGTACTCGCCGTACCGGTCGGCGCGCTGCTGGCGCTCGCCGAGGGCGGGTACGCGGTGCAGCTGACCGACGGTGCACTGGTCGCCGTCGAGATCGGGCTGTTCACCAGGGGCATGGTCGAGGTCACCGGGGCCGGTCTCGACGAGGGCATGACGGTGGTGACCGCCTCGTGAGCGCTCCAGTGCTGTCGGTCGTACGGGCCGGGATGCGGTACCCCGGCGGCGTCGCCGCGCTGACCGACGTCGACCTCGACATCCACGCCGGCGAGCTGGTCGCGATCGTCGGCCCGTCCGGTTCCGGGAAGTCCACCCTGCTCAA
Source organism: Micromonospora sp. LOL_023 (assembly GCF_048060115.1). NCBI lineage: Bacteria > Bacillati > Actinomycetota > Actinomycetes > Micromonosporales > Micromonosporaceae > Micromonospora > Micromonospora sp. LOL_023. The sequence continues at coordinate 32,650 of NZ_JBHMIM010000034.1, read as the reverse complement.
CATCATGGGCACCCTGGACCGCCCGACCAGCGGCACGGTCCGGCTCGGTGGCCACGACGTGACCACCCTGTCCGACCGGCAGCTGTCGGCGCTGCGTGGGTGCTGGCTCGGCTTCGTCTTCCAGCAGTTCCACCTCACCGACGGGCTGACCGCGGCCGAGAACGTCGCCACCGGGCTGCTGTACGCGGGTGTGCCGCGTCGCCGTCGCCGACCGCTGGCCGCCGAGGCGCTGGCCCGGGTCGGTCTGGCGCACCGGGTGGGTCACCTGCCCCGGCAGCTGTCCGGCGGGGAACGGCAGCGGGTGGCGATCGCCCGTGCGCTGGTCAACGGGCCGGCGCTGGTGCTGGCCGACGAGCCGACCGGCGCGTTGGACACCGCCACGGGCCGCGCCGTGCTCGACCTGCTCACCACACTCAACGCCGAAGGCACCACCATCGCGGTGATCACCCATGACCGGGACGTCGCGGCGTGCTTGCCGCGCCGGGTGGAGATCCGCGACGGCCGGCTGGTCAGCGACGTCCGCCAGCAGCCGGTGGTCGTCGCGTGAACCCGGTGCAACTGCCGCGCCCGGTGCGGCTGGCCCCGCTGGACCTGCTCCGGCTCGGGCTGGTCGGGATTAGGACCCGCCGGCTGCGGGCGGCGCTGTCGGCGTTGGGCATTTCGATCGGCATCGCCACGATGATCGTGGTCACCGGCATCCCGGCGGCCAGCGAACGGGCGTTGCTGGCCGAGCTGTCCGCCCTCGGGGTGAACCTGCTGCAGGCGAGCGCCCAGCCCGACGAGGACGGGATCACCCGGCTGCCGGTCGAGGCACCGGCGATGGTGGCCCGGATCGGGCCGGTGACCGCGACCAGCGCGGTCGCCAACACCAACACGGTGATTCGCCGCTCCGACTGGATCGACCCGCGCGACGGTTCCGGGTTGACCGTGTTGGCCAGCGAGGCGAGTCTGCCGGCGACGCTCGACGCGCGGCTGCGGACCGGCCGCTACCTCGACGCCGCCACCGAACAGTTGCCGACGGTGGTGCTGGGCGCGGTCGCTGCGACCCGGCTGGGCGTCGCCGACCTGGGCCCGGCGGACTCGCCGACGCAGGTACGCGTCGGCGACGTCTGGTTCACTGTGATCGGCATCCTGGAGCCGCTGCCGTTGGCCCCGGAGATCGACCGGTCGGCCCTGGTGGGATGGCCGGCGGCCGAGTCCGAGCTGGGCTTCGGCGGGCACCCGACGGTGATCTACCTGCGGGCGCACGAGCCGGCGATCGAGGCGGTGCGGACGGTGCTGCCGTCGACGATCGACCCGCAGCGGCCCAGCAAGGTGCAGGTGACCCGGCCCTCGGACGCACTCGCCGCCAAGCGTGCCACCGAGAACAGCTTCGCGTCGCTGTTTCTTGCGCTGGCCGGGGTGGCGCTGCTGGTCGGCGGGATCGGGGTGGCGAACACGATGGTGATCTCGGTGTTGGAACGCCGGTCGGAGATCGGGTTGCGCCGGGCGCTCGGCGCCACCCGGGGGCAGATCCGGGCCCAGTTCCTCACCGAGTCGGTGGCGTTGTCGCTGCTCGGCGGCCTCGCTGGCACGGCGCTCGGGGTGGCCGCCACCGCCGGCTACGCCCTGATCAACGACTGGCCGGTGGTGGTGCCGCCGGGGGCGACCATCGCGGGGTTGGGCGGGGCGCTGCTGGTCGGTGTGGTCGCCGGGGGTTATCCGGCGATCCAGGCCGCCCGCCTGCCACCGACCCGGGCCCTGAGCGCCCCCTGACCGACCGTGGCCGACTGGCGGAAAGGAGTCCATGGCAGGTGCAAAAAGGAGCCTAGTGGATGTCGGCCCGCTGAACCGCACAGTCGTCGCGTCGGCCCTGCACGGATAGGTCCCTTCCGTAGCTGGGCACCCGCAACCTCGTCAGCGAGGCGACTTCGCAGCTTCGGGCGTGGCCGCGGCTCAGCACGTGCAGGGTCAGGTGCGTCAAGGCGGCGACGGTCACCAGCAGGGGTGACCTCTCGCCCGCCCCGCGGGCGGCGTTGCCTCACGGCCACTGTCCGGTTCGGTAGGGTGCGGGGGGAGGTGCCTGGATGGCCGAGCCGGCAAGCAGCACGCAGCACCCAAACAACACGCAGCACACAGGCGGCGCACCGCACTCAACGGAGCGCCACGGCTGGCGGGCCCGCCCGCGCTGGCAGCTGATCACCGCCGGTGCGATGGCCGCCGTGGTCGTCCTCGCGGCAGGCGCGATCGTCGCGTGGCGGGTGCTCGCCCCCGCCGAGGTCGTCACCCCGGCCGGCTACCAGCCGTCCCCACCGACCGCCGGGCCCGGCCCGGTGGCCCGGCTCTCCGCCGCCCCGCTGCTGGTCGATAAGCGGTTCCGGGTCTACGCCACCACCCGTCAGGTGCGCGCCGATGGTCCGATCGACATGCGGACCCAGGTCACCCCGGCCTGGTCGTTGCGCCGCTGGCCCGAGCAGGTGACCGGGGTGGTCGCCACCGGCACCACCGTGGTCAGCCGCTGGTCCGACGGCGAGCTGGTGGCGATCGACGCGGTCACCGGCGAGGTCGCCTGGCGGGCCGCCGGCCCGGAGCCGGCCGACACCGGGTACGCCGGTCGGCGTACCGGGGCGCAGACCGTCTACGCACCGGCCGGCCTGCACACCGCGACCAGCGGCACCGACGGCCGGACCCTGGTGTTGGCCCGCGGCGGCTCGCAGTTGATCGGGCTGGACGCGGGGTCCGGTCGCCAGCTGTGGCAGACCACGCTGCCCGGCCAGGGCGACGCCTGCCGCGAGGCCGCCTTCAGCACCATCGGTGGGCAGTTCGCCCTGGTCAACAGTTGCGCGGTGCCACCGACGGTGGAGTTCTACGAGGTGGCGACCGGGGAGCTCGTCGCGACCTGGCAGCCGGAAGGTGCCGGCCCTGGGCTGGCGGTGGAGCCGCTCGGCTGCGTCGTCGCCCGTTCGCAGTGCGCCGCGCTGCGTACCACCGGGGCGGGGGAGTCGAAGGGCTGGTTGGTCGACGGACCGGAACCGGTGCCCGCGCCGGTCCTGGATCCGGTCGACTCGATGCTGGTCGACGCGATGGCGGTCCGGCTCGGCCCCGGCAGCACCGGGGATCCGGAGTTGGTGGCGCAGGACGTGCGCACCGGCGAACGGGCCTGGCAGTGGCGGGTGCCGGCGCCTACCGTGACGCCGGGCCCGGCGACCGCGGGTGATCGTCTGCTGGCCGTGCAGCCGGGTCGGGTGCACCTGTTGACCGCCACCCGTGAGCTGATCACCTTGGACGCGACCACCGGCGCCGAGCTGTCCCGGTTCGTATTGATCATGCCCAGCGAGCGGATGACCGACTGGGCGCCGGGCTACGTCTACACCCAGGGCGGCTTCGTCGCGGTCGAGCGGCTGCGGCTACCGGTCGACCCCGACGCCGACGACGGCGGCTACTACTGGATTCAGGAGACGGTCATCGTCGCCGGCACCTGAGGCGACGACTTCGATCCGGGCCGGCGGCCTAGACGGCGGACTCGGCGGCGGCCTAGACGGCGGACTCGGCGGCGGCGAGGAACGCGTCGTTCTCGGCCGGCGTACCAATGGTGACCCGGACCCCGTCGCCAGCGAACGGACGCACGATCACGCCGCGGGCCTCGCAGGCCGCGCCGAACGCCGCCGCCCGCTCACCCAGCGGCAGCCAGATGAAGTTGGCCTGACTCTGCGGCACGTCAGGCACCAGCTTGCGGACCGCCTCGGTGACCCGGTTCCGTTCGGCGATCACCAGATCGCACCGCCGTCGGACCTCGTCGGCCTGGTCGAGGGCGGCCAGCGCCGCCGCCTGCGCCAGGGCGTTCGTGCCGAACGGGGTGGCGACCTTGCGTACCGCCGTGGCGACCTCGGGGTGCGCGACCAGGTAGCCGATCCGCAGCCCGGCCAGCCCCCACGCCTTCGACAGCGTCCGCAGCACCACCACGTTGGGCCGGTCGCCGTATGCATCGAGTCCGTCCGGCACGTCCGGGTCGGTGACGAACTCCCGGTACGCCTCGTCCAGCACCACCAGCACGTCGTCCGGCACGGCGTCGACGAACCGGTCCAGCTCGGCCCGGCGCACGCTGCTGCCGGTCGGGTTGTTCGGGTTGCAGACCAACACCATCCGGGTCTGCTCGTTCACCGCTTCCGCCATCGCCGGCAGGTCGTGGCCGTGGCCGGCGGTGTTGGGCACCCGCCGGCTGCTCGCCGCCGTGGTCGCGGCGATGATCGGGTACGCCTCGAACGACCGCCACGCGTAGACGACCTCGTCGCCGGGCAGGCAGCTCGCCCGCATCAGGTGCTCGCAGAGCGCCACCGAACCGCAACCGGTGACGATCCGCTCGGCCGCCACCCCGAGCCGCTCGGCCAGTGCGCCCCGCAGCGCCAGCACTCCCATGTCGGGGTAACGGTGCGCCGACGCGGCCGCCTGTGCCACCGCCTCGACGACGCCGGGCAACGGCCCGAACGGCACCTCGTTGCTGGCCAGTTTGATGGCCTCCGGCAGGCCGAGCTCCCGGGCCAGGTCCACCGGGCTGCGGCCCGGCACGTAGCTGGGTAGCGCCTCGAGATCGGTACGGGTCAGGCCGAGCGAGGGTGGCATCGGGAGGTCTCCTGTCATCCGGAGCTGCCGGGGGTGCGGTCGCCCGCAGAGTTGTCCGACCGACCGCCGGCCGGCACTGCCGGCACGCCCGGTGGCAGCTGCACCACCACGGTCTGTGCCGACTTGTCGTGCAGGGCCTGGCGCAGTGGACGGTCGAAGAGCAGATAAATGCAGTCGATCAGTTGGAGAATGAACCCTACGCAGCAGATCCACAACAGGGTGGGCAGGCCGAGGGTGTTCCAGCGGCGGAACGAGCGGGCGAAGCCGAGTTGTCCGCCCGGATCGACCGTCACGACCTTCAACCGGGTCAGCCGTTTGCCGAGTGTCTGACCCGTGTTGGCGATCGCCGGTACCTCGTACGCCCACCAGATCAGCGCCGCCAGCAGGATGATCGCCATCTGCAGCCCGCCCGCGCGGTCACTGAGCTCCGGGAGCCCGTCGGTTGAGCGGTCACCGGCCAGGGACCGCCGCCAAATCTCCGACCAGACCGGCCAGCTCTCCGCGACGTACTGCCAGACGAACCAGCCGTTGATCGCGATGTTGAGCAGCAGCACGACACCGATGTCGATCAGCCGGGCGGCGAACCGGGCCCCGAGCGGCGCCAGCGCCATGCCGTGCGGCCGGGGTTGCGGCTGCCAGCCGGGCGGCGGCACCGGGTAGCCCGGCGGCACCGGGTAGCCCGGCGGCACCGGGTAGCCCGGCGGCACCGGCTGGCCGGGTGGTACCGGATATCCCGGCGGCACCGGGTAGCCCGGCGGCACCGGCTGGCCGGGTGGTACCGGCTGGCCGGGTGGCATCCAGTACCCGGGCGGCACCGGCTGTGCCGATCCCGGTGCAGCCTGATCCGGTGTCGCTGGTCCGGGGAGCGCCTGCGGGGCCTGCTGCTGCCCGCTGGTGGGCTCGGCGGCCGCGGCCGGGCTCGGCTTCTCCTCCTCCGGTGGTGGCCCGTCCGGTGGCGTGGCGTCCGCCGGCAACGGCGCACCGATCCACCCGCCGCCGTCCCAGTACCGCTGGGTGGTCGGTTCGGCGGGATCTTTGTACCAGCCGGGCTCAATGGACGTCACTGCACGATTCCCATGGTGGGGCCGGCCGGCCGGGGCGCGTTGGGCAAGCTCACCCTGGCACCTTAACGACCGGCCCGGCCGGCTCCGCAGTCAGAGGTTGCCCCGGCTTTCCTGCTCCCGCTCGATCGCCTCGAACAGGGCCTTGAAGTTGCCCTTGCCGAAGCCCAGCGAGCCGTGCCGTTCGATCAGCTCGAAGAAGACCGTCGGACGGTCCTGCACCGGCTTGGTGAAGATCTGCAGCAGGTAGCCGTCCTCGTCGCGGTCGACCAGGATGCGGCGGGCCTTCAGCTCCTCGATCGGGGCGCGGACCTCGCCGATGCGGGCCCGCAACGCCGGATCGTCGTAGTACGAGTCCGGGGTGGCCAGGAACTCCACGCCGGCGGCGCGCATCGCGTCCACCGTCGTCAGGATGTCGTTGGTGGCCAGCGCGATGTGCTGCACGCCGGGACCGCCGTAGAACTCCAGGTACTCGTCGATCTGCGAGCGGCGCCGGGCCACCGCCGGCTCGTTGAGCGGGAACTTCACCTTGCGGCTGCCGTTGGCGACGACCTTGCTCATCAGCGCCGAATAGTCGGTGGCGATGTCGTCGCCGATGAACTCGGCCATGTTGGTGAAGCCCATGACCCGGCGGTAGAACTCCACCCACTGGTCCATCCGGCCCAGTTCGACGTTGCCGACCACGTGGTCGACGGCCTGGAAGAACCGTTTCGGCTGCAGGCCGGCCGCGACCATCGGCGTCCGGTCGACGATCGGGTCCCGGGACACGAAGCCGGGCAGGAACGGTCCGTCGTACCCGGACCGGTCGATCAGGGTGTGCCGGGTGTCGCCGTACGCGGCGATGCAGGCGACCCGTACGGTGCCGGAGCCGTCGGTCAGTTCGGCGGGCGCGGCCAGGCCGGTCGCGCCCTGCGCGACAGCGTGTGCGTACGCGGCGTCCACGTCCGGTACGGCGAGCGCGATGTCGAGCACCCCGTCGCTGTGCCGGGCGACGTGCGCGGCGCCGTCGGCGTCGGCGTGCACCGGGCCACGCAGCACAAACCGGGCTGCGCCGCTGGTCAGCACGTACTCGGCGTGGTCGCGGTAGCCCTGCTCGGGTCCCCGGTACGCGACGCAGGTCATGCCGAACGCGGTCGAGTAGTAGTGCGCGGCCTGCTTGGCGTTGCCGACCAGGAAGGTCAGGTGGTCGACGCCCTGCACCGGGAACGGGTCACGTACCTCGGTGACGTCGGCGTCGCGGGATTCGGTCAGATAGGCCATGATCGTCCTCCCTTGGGAGCCGGCCGTGCGGAACGCTGTCGGACCGCCGAGGCCGGTAACGGCAGGATGGGCGATTCATCCCCACTGGGCAACTGCCTCGCCGATGGCTGGGCAGGCTGACCACTCGGTAGGGTCCAGACCCATGGACACTGAACAGAATGTCCAGCTCGATCAGCTGGACGCTGAGCTGATCGCCCTACTCACCACCGAGCCGCGGATCGGGGTGCTGGAGTGTTCCCGGCGGCTGCGGGTGGCCCGGGGCACCGTGCAGGCCAGGCTGGACAAGCTGGTCGGTCGGGGGGTGATCAACGGCTTCGCCCCGCAGGTGTCACCGGCCGCGATCGGTTTCGTGGTGACGTCCTTCGTCACCCTGGAGATCGGGCAGCGGCACGGGTACGACCCGGTCGCCGCACATCTGCGCGGCATCCCGGAGGTGCTGGAGGCGCACACCATCAGCGGCTCCGGTGATCTGATGTGCCGGATCGTGGCCAGGTCCAACAGCGATCTGCAGCGGGTACTGGACCAGATCCTGGCGTACGACGGGATTCGTCGGGCGTCGACGATCATCGCGCTGGCCGAGCAGATCCCGTACCGCGTTCTGCCGTTGGTGCAGGCTGCGGCCGAGGTCACGGATCGACGCTGAGCGCGTCGCCGAGCGCGGTCCGTTCGTAGCGAACCTCGCGGCCGGTGCGTACCCTGCGGACCAGGCCGGCGTCGCGCAGCACGGCCAGCTGCCCGCCGATGGTGCCCAGTGCCAGGCCGAACTGTGCGACGAGTTGACTGGTGGTGGCTGGTACGGCCAGGGCCCGCAGCACGGCGGCCCGGGTCGGCCCGACCAGCCGGTCCAGCCCGTCGGCGGCCCGGTCGGCGGTCGGCGGGCCGAACAGTCCGGCGACGCCGCGGGCCCGGTAGCCGATCGCGTACGGCCAGGGTGGGTCCAGGTGCAGGCTCAGCGCGCCGAAGACCGTCGGCACCAGCAGCAGGCCACGCCCGCCGAGCCGGTGCCGCTCCGGGTTGAATCCGTCGACGGTGATGGCACCCGGCTCCGGCTCCCACTGCAGTCGGGCGTCGAGGTCGGCCAGTGCCGAGGACCAGCCGTAGGTGGCGAGCCGCCCGGCCCGGTAGATCACGTCGCGTTCCAGGATGGCCCGCAGCCGTGGCCAGTCCGGGGCGATCAGCGCCCGCCAGGCGGCCTGGATCGTGTCGGCGAACCGGTCGACGACGTCGTCGGCGGCGAGGAACCGCCCGGCCGCCCCGGTCGGTGGCGGGAGGCCGTCGAGGTTGCGGCCGATCTCGTCGCGCGCCCGGTCGAGCGGGGTACGCCGGACGACGGCGAGCTGGTCGGCGAAGGTCAGCCCGACTCCGTCCGGCGGAGGTTGGACGAAGTCCGCGTGGTATCCGTGCCGGGGGCGGTCGAGCGCCCGGAGCGCGGCGATGCCGGGCTGAGCGCGGCGTAACGCCTCGTAGCGGTCGCGGTGCCGGTGCACCCAGGGCAGCAGCGGCCCGGCGGTGTGGACGCCGGCGAACAGCCGCAGCGCCGCCAGCGTCTCGCCCAGCGGAGAGATCGCGAAGCGGCTGGCCGCGATGTCGCCGGAGCTCACCACGATCCGCACCCGCCACCGCCCCCGATCGTCATCTGCTCTCGGGAGAATCCTTTCGCCCTGCGCCGAAAGGTTACCGCCGGCCAGGTCCTCGCCGGCATGCTTCGGCGGTGACCACCAGTGCCTCGCCGGCCGAGCGGGCCACCTTCCGGGACCTGTTCGCGGTGGCCGAGTTCCGGGTGATTTTCGCCAGCTTCGGCATCTTCATGATCGGCGAGACGGTGAAGATGCTGGCGCTGTCCGTACTCGTCTATGAACGCACCGGGTCGCCGCTGCTGGCCGCGCTGGCGTACGTCGCAGGGTTCCTGCCCAGCGTGATCGGCGGGATGTTCCTGCTGGCGTACGCCGACCGTTGGCGTCCCCGGGCGGTGATGGTCGGCTACGACCTCATCCGGGTGGTGACGGTGGCGGTGCTGGCGCTCGGGGTGCTGTCGCCCGGTGGCGCGTTGGCGTTGGTGTTCGTCGTCGGGCTGGCGTCACCGGTGGCGTCGGCCGCCCGTACCGCGCTGCTGCCGGACCTGCTGGCCGGCGATCGGTACGTGCTGGGCCGGGCGTTGTTCACCATCACCGCCGGCGCGACCCAAGTCCTCGGGTTCGCCGTCGGTGGCGCGTTGATCGGCCTGCTGGGCGCGTACGGCGCGCTCTGGATCACGGCGGTGACCTGCCTGACCTCGGCGACGTTGATCCGGTTCGGATTGACCGACCGGCCGCCCCGGGTGGTCGGTGCCGCCGTCACCGGTGGCGCGGTGCGCGAAACCTGGCGGGTGAACCGGCAACTGCTGGCCGACCGGCCGGTGCGCGGGCTGCTGCTGGCCAACTGGCTGCCCGGTTCGCTGCTGGTCGGCGCGGAGGGGGTGGTGGTGCCGTACACCGGCGGTGCGGGCGCCGGGGTGCTGTTCATGGCGGGTGCCGCCGGGATGCTCCTCGGTGACCTGGTGGTGGGGCGGTGGGTGGCGCCGGCCCGCCGGGAGGCGTTGGCTCCGTGGCTGGCGCTGCTGCTCGGGTTGCCGATGCTGGCCTTCGTGACCGATCTCGGGCTGGTGGTGGCGGCGGTGCTGTTCGGGGCGGCGACGTTCGGGTTCTCGTACCATCTGGGGTTGGCCCGGCGGTTCCTGGAGGCGGTGCCGGCGCAGCGCCGCGGCCAGGCGTTCGGCCTGTCCCACATGGGGATGATGACCGGGCAGGGGTTGGCGGCGGGGGCGGCCGGGGCGGCGGCCGAGTGGGTGGCGCCAGGGCTGGTGATGGCCGGGTTCGGTGCGCTGTCGATGGTGGCCACGCTGCTGCTGTGGCGACAACTCCGGGTACCGCGCATGAATGTCCCCCGACACGCCTAAACGCCGCAATTCGGGCGGCAGGCGGATCGGTTCGCCGCCGCCCGCTACGGTGGCCCGATGGCGAAGGGGAGCGCGCCGTGCGTGAAGTGCTACCTGGCCTTCGCGCTGATCGTGGTCATCGTGCTCGCCGCCACCAACGTCTGGAACCCGTTCCCCGGCCTGTGGGATTGGGTCAACCGCAGCCAGCCGCTGTCCGAGCCGGACGTCACCTGGCAGCAACGGATCGGCGGAACTCCGCAGAGTGTCACCATCACCGAGCGCGCGGTCGTCATCGAGCACCGACTCAAGGTCGAAGGGCGCAGCATCACCTCCGGAAACCAGGTCTGGGAGCGCGAGGCCGACTGGGCGGCGGTGGCCGGTGAGGGCGCCGACCAGGTCGTCGCCACCGGGGAGCTGCTCATCGACGGCTACCAGGTGCTCAACCCGGCGACCGGTGCCGTGCTGCGTACCGACGACGCGGCCGTCGCCGTCTGGACCTACCGCAACGCCCTGCTCGACGTACGCTGCGCCGGCCCGCGTGACTGCACGCTGACCGCCTGGGATCCGCGCGGCAAATCTCCACGGTGGACATCCCAGCTCCCCGGCATGGGGTTCGTGCTCTTCGCCGACAATCCGCAGCTGCTCACCGCCCGGCCGTTGACCGCCCGGGACGTCGCCGACGACGCCGGCGGGCCGCAGACCCTGCCGGCTGTGCTCGGCTTCCCGATCGACGGCAAGATCTACGTCGTCGAGACCCTCAGCGGCCGGGTCCTGCAGGAGCTGGAGGAGGAGCGGCACGAACGCATCGTGGCCTTCGCCGGGCGGACCTTCAGCCTGGTCGCCACGCCGCGCGACGGTGCCTGCTACTACACCGCCCAGGCCGAAGACCCGGTGACCGGCCTGCAGGTCTGGCAGCGCACTGGGATCAACCTGCGGACCGCCGACCGGGTCGGTTGCGCCCAGCGGCAGAACCCGACCGGCGGCCCCAACGTCCTCGCCGGCACCGCCCCCGACATGCGGGAAACGGTGATCGACGCCCACGACGGACGGGTGCTGTGGACCAGCGTCGCCGGGCAGGAGCTGCGGGCCGTCGACGACCGGTACGTCCTGGCCCGTTCCGCCGACGGCGGGATCCTCCAGGCGTACGCCCTGCCGACGCCGAGCCCGCGCTGGACCCGCCCGATGCATCCGGACGCCCAGCTGGCGCTGACCCGGCACGCGGCGCTGGTCGTCGACCGTAAACCGGACCGGCTTCTCGCCGTCGACCCGGCCACCGGCGCCGAGTTGGCCAACCTGCGTACTTCGGCGGAGGTGCTGGCCGTCGGACCGCGCGGCATGGTCATCGGCGACGGCCGGGAGATCGGCTACGTGCGGTTCGCGCGTGCCGCCGGGTCACCTCCGGCCACCGAACCGGCCGATCCCGGCACCCCCTACCCCGGCCCGACCTGTGGCGGCGTCAAGCAGGCCGAGTGCCCCGCCGCCCCCGGCTGACCCCACCCCCTCTTCCCCGACGATCTTGCACTTATCGAGAGCATTTGTCGATAATGTCCCTCGATAAGTGCAAGATCGTCAGGATCTTGGATGGGGTTGGGAGCAGCGGCCCGGTCTGGCCTAGGCTTGCCGGTCATGAGCAGTGCCGCCCCGTTCTCCCACACCCCGCTGCTACCGACCGGCGACGACCTGACGGAATACCGCCTGATCAGCGACGAAGGCGTCGACGTGGTGCACGGGCCCGGTGGCCGCCGGTTCCTCACCATCGACCCGGCGGTGCTGACCGCGCTGACCGCCGAAGCGATGCATGACATCGCTCACTATCTCCGGCCGGCGCACCTGGCTCAGCTGCGGGCGATCCTCGACGACCCGCAGGCGTCGCCGAACGACCGGTTCGTCGCGCTCGACCTGCTGCGCAACGCCAACATCGCGGCCGGCGGCGTGCTGCCGATGTGCCAGGACACCGGCACCGCCATCGTGATGGGCAAGCGCGGCCGGCACGTGCTCACCGACGGCACCGACCACGAGGCGATCGCCAAGGGCGTCTACCAGGCGTACACCAAGCTCAACCTGCGCTACTCGCAACTCGCGCCGATCACCATGTGGGAGGAGCGCAACACCGGGAGCAACCTGCCGGCCCAGATCGAGCTGTACGCCGAGGACCCGGGTGGCCAACCCGACGCGTACAAGTTCCTGTTCATGGCCAAGGGCGGCGGCTCGGCCAACAAGTCGTACCTGTACCAGGAGACCAAGGCGCTGCTGAACCCGACCAGGATGATGCAGTTCCTGGAGGAGAAGCTGCGGCTGATCGGCACCTCAGCCTGTCCGCCGTACCACCTGGCGGTCGTCGTCGGCGGTACGTCGGCTGAGTTCGCGCTCAAGACCGCCAAGTACGCCAGCGCCAAGTACCTGGACAACCTGCCGACCAGCGGCAGCATCGGCGCACACGGCTTCCGCGACGTCGAGCTGGAGGCGCAGGTCCTCGAACTGACCCGGCAGTTCGGCATCGGCGCGCAGTTTGGCGGGCGCTACTTCTGCCACGACGTACGGGTGGTCCGGCTGCCCCGCCACGGCGCCTCCTGCCCGGTGGCGATCGCCGTCTCCTGCTCCGCCGACCGACAGGCCGTCGCCAAGATCACCCCGTCCGGGGTGTGGTTGGAGAAGCTGGAGACCGACCCGGCCCGCTTCCTGCCCGACGTCACCGACGAAACCCTCGCCGCCGATGCGTCCGCCGACGCCGACGTGGTCCGGATCGACCTGAACCGGCCGATGGCCGAAATCCGCGCCGAACTGTCGAAGTACCCGGTGAAGACCCGGCTGTCGCTGACCGGCCCGCTGGTCGTCGCCCGCGACATCGCGCACGCGAAGATCGCCGAGCGGCTGGACGCCGGTGAGCCGATGCCGCAGTACCTGCGCGACCACGCCGTCTACTACGCCGGCCCGGCCAAGACCCCCGAGGGATACGCGTCCGGCTCGTTCGGCCCGACCACCGCCGGGCGAATGGACGCGTACGTGGAGAAGTTCCAGGCCGCCGGCGGCTCGCACATCATGCTGGCCAAGGGCAACCGGTCCGCGCAGGTCACCCGCTCCTGCGGTACGCACGGCGGCTTCTACCTCGGCTCGATCGGCGGCCCGGCGGCCCGGCTGGCGCAGGACTGCATCCGGCACGTGGAGGTCCTCGAATACCCGGAGCTGGGTATGGAAGCCATCTGGAAGATCGAGGTGGCGGACTTCCCGGCGTTCATCGTCGTCGACGACAAGGGCAACGACTTCTACGCCGAGGTCACCAAACCTGTTCTCACCGTCGGCCGCCGCTGACCACCCGGTGCACGCCCTGGGCCGGACCTGCTCGGTCCGGCCCAGCCGTACTGTCGATCGGGTCAGCCGTACTGTCGATCGGGTCAGCCCAGGTCGATCGGGTCAGCCCAGGTACTTCTCCCACGGGCCGGTGATGGCCAGGGTGAGGCCGGGGTCCTGCATGTTGACGAAGAGCACCTTGCCGTCGTCGGTGAAGACCGGACCGCAGAACTCCGAGTCGTTGAGCTGGTTGCGGGCGATCGCGTAGGTGGGCCCGCCCGGGACCGAGCTGAGCACGTGGGACGCGCCCGAGCCGTCCTCGGCCAGCACCAGGCTGCCCCACGGGGTGACGGTCACGTTGTCCGGCCCGTCGAAGGTCAGATCGCTGTACTTCGGCGGCGTACCCTCCTCCGACGAGGTCTGGTGCGGGAAGTACGTGACCAACTGGATGGTCTCGGCCCGGTAGTCGTAGAACCAGACCATGCCGTCGTGCGGGGCGGCGTCCGCCGGCAGGTCACCGCCCTCCCAGGCGTACGAGTTGACCACGTACACGCCCTGGTCGGTGCCCCACACGCCCTCGAACTTGCGGCCCCGGGTGACCTGATCGTCGGTGAACTGCTCCCGTACCGGTCCGGTCTGCGCGTCGCGCTCCGGCACCTCGATCCACCGGACGGGGAACGGGCGGCCCAGCTGCGCGGAGGTCAGGTAGGCGACGTCCGGCAGCACCGAACCGTCGTCCATGATGATCTGCATCGCGGCGAGGGTGCCGGCGTCCGGGGCGAGCCGGGTCAGCACGCCGGGGCCGAGCTTCACGCCGCGCGGCGCGGTCCACCGGTAGAACAGACCGTTCGGCTCGTCGGCGTCCTCGGACAGGTAGATCCTGGTGCGGTCGGTGTCGACCGCCAACGCCTCGTGGGCGTACCGGCCCAGGCATTTGATCGGCGTCGGGTCGGCGCTGCCGTCGGCCCAGACCTCGAAGACGTAGCCGTGGTCCTTCTGGTACGTGCCGGTACGGCCGTCCTCGTCCCACTCGTCACCGGCCCGGTCGTCGGTCTCCTCGCAGGTCAGCCAGGTCCCCCACGGGGTCGGCCCGCCCGCGCAGTTGTCGACGGTGCCGGAGATGGCGACGAACTCGCCGAGGTTGCGGCCCGCCCGGTCGGTCCTGATCACCGTGCAGCCGCCGGCGTCGACCGCGCCCGGGTCGTAGACAGTGCCGGCGACGTGCGGTACGCCGAATTCGGCCCCCGGGCCGAGTTCGTGGTTCTGGATCAGGGTGTACCGGCCGCGTCCGGTGTCGAAGACGGCCATCCCGTCGTGCTCGGCCGGGGTCAGGCCCTGGCCGCGGTCGAGCCGGGTGACGCCGGTGCGGGTGACCACGGTGTAGCGGAAGCCCGCGGGCAGGGCGAGGATGCCGGCCGGGTCGTCCACCAGCGGCGGGAACGGTACGTGGCCGCCGCCCTTCGGCGGGTGGCTCCGGCCGGGGTGGGCCTGGGCCAGCGACGGGAGGCCACCGGCGACGGCGAGGCCGACGCCGGCCGCGCCGGCGGCACCACCGGCGAGGAAGGTACGACGAGAGGTAGGCACGTCGATCGACTCCTGTTCACATCGAAGGTGTTGACGTGACGCAACTCCGGCGAACCGACTGCCACCCATCGAGCCGGTTATGATTCGGCGATATCGATCTAAACAGCCGGGGTCGCCCTCGGGTCTGTCGTCGGTCAGGGTTCGGGCTCCGGCTTCATGCGTCGAGCAGGTTGAACCGGTCGAGCCGGTTGAACCGGTCGAGCCGGTCGAACGGCTGGTCGTGGCCGCCGTCAACCGGCGGTGGGCCCGAACCAGCGGGTCAGCCGGTCGTGCAGCTCCTGCTGATCGTCGCCGACCCACGCCACGTGCCCGTCCGGGCGCAGCAGCAGCGCCGGCACCGCCAACTCGTCGCTGACGTCGACGACGTGGTCGACCCGGTCCGCCCAGCCGGTCACCGACAGCCCACCGGTCTGATCGAGCAGCAGCCCACGCCCCCGATGCGTCAGCCCGTACAGCCGGCCGCGCTGGAGCCCGACGTCGCGCAACCGGCGGCCGAGCAGTGCGTGGCCCGGACCGAAGTCGTAGCGGACCGAGACCGCGGTGATCTTCTCGACGAGGTGCCGGTTGACCTCCTCGAAGTCCATCAGCTCCGCCAGTAGCCGCCGCACCGCCCGCGGGCCCGGTTCCAGCGACATCAGCTCCGTCTGGGCCCGGGTGTTGTCCAGCACGTCCGCCGCGACCGGCCGCCGCTCGGCCTGGTACGTGTCCAGCAGATCAGTCGGCGCCCATCCGGCGAGCTGCGCGGCCAGCTTCCAACCCAGGTTGAATGCATCCTGGACGCCGAGGTTGAGGCCCTGCCCGCCCAGCGGCGGATGCACGTGCGCCGCGTCGCCGGCCAGCAGCACCCGGCCGACCCGGTACCGCTCGGCGAGACGGGTCGCGTCACCGAAGCGGGACAGCCAACGCGGCGAGTGCACCCCGAAGTCGGTCCCGGCGGTCGTCCGCAGTTGCTGCCGGAACTCCTCA
Source organism: Micromonospora sp. LOL_023 (assembly GCF_048060115.1). Taxonomy (NCBI): domain Bacteria; kingdom Bacillati; phylum Actinomycetota; class Actinomycetes; order Micromonosporales; family Micromonosporaceae; genus Micromonospora; species Micromonospora sp. LOL_023. The sequence goes on along the minus strand of NZ_JBHMIM010000034.1, from coordinate 16,978 downwards.
AGCGTCGGTGGGACGGCCCGGTCGCCCGCCACACCCGCCGCCGGTACGACGACGCGGTACAGCCCGTCGCCGACCGGCCCGGCCCCGAACCGCAGCTGGGTCCGGCGTACCCGCGTCATCACGGCGGTCACCTCGTCGGGTGGCGCGGTCAGCTCCATCACGCCCAGCAGCGTTTCGACCCTGGCGGGCTCGCCGGGGAAGTCGACGCCGAGCAGCTTGCGTACGGTGCTGCGGCCGCCGTCGCAGCCCACCAGGTAGCGGGAACGCAGCCGGGTGCCGTCGGCGAGTTCGGCGGTCACCCCGTCGTCGTCCTGGGCGAGCCCGATCAGTTCATGTCCGCGCCGGATCTGCGCACCGGCCGCCGCCGCATGCTCGGCGAGCAGCCGGTCGGTGACCGGCTGCGCGATGCCGAGAATGTAGTCGTGCGTGGTGTCCATCGTGGTCGGCCACGCTTTTGCGATTCCGGCGAAGTAGCCGCCGATCTGGAATTTCTGCCCGTACGCGAGGAACCGCTCCAGCAGGCCGCGCTGGTCGAGCACTTCGATGCTGCGTACGTGCAGGCCGAGCGAGCGGACCACTTCGGTCGGCTCCACGTCCCGCTCCACCACGACCACCTGTACGTCGTGCAGCCGCAGCTCGGCGGCGAGCATCAGGCCGGTCGGTCCGCCGCCCACGATGATCACGTCGTTCATGAATTCCCCGTCCGGTTGCTCGCATTCGCACCCGTCGACAATGAATGCCTCGGGTTGCAAAGACCTGATTCGCCAGATGCACTGGCTCCGGCTGGAGATTCTGCGGCAGACCCGGGGTCTTGTGGCAAGACCCCGGGTGCGATATACGTTAAGAGTGGCGGGAAGTGAGCGTGTGGCGATCGGGGCTACTCACCCCTGACGTCCGGTCGAACCGCTGGATCAGCAGTCAGCAGTCCGGAGTCGAGGAAGAACACTCCGTTCTCCACCAGCCGGGAAACTCCGCCGGTTGAGCTTTGTGGATGGTCACAGCCGGGTCGCGGTGCGGACGAGGCCGGCGACGGCCCGGGACCGGTTGTCCGGCAGCCAGGCGAGCACGGTGGTGACGTGCGGGGCGTCGGTGACCGGCACGGCGGTGTGCGCGCCCCACAGCCACGACCGGGACGAGGCGCAGAGCACGGCCATCGTGTGGCCGAGGGCGATCAGCTGGGCCAGCTGCGACTGATCGTGGATCTCCGGTCCGGGTCCGGGTTCGTACGTACCGTCGGGGCGCGGCCAGCGGGCGACCGGCAGGCCCGGCACGTCGCCGATCTCGGCCATGGTCAACGCCGTACGCATGGTGAGTGGATGCCCGGCCGGCAGGATCGCAACCTGCTGCTCGGTCAGCAGGTCTTCGGTGTCGAAGCCGGCGAGCGAGTCGAACGGCCGCTGCATGAGCGCGGCGTCGGCGCGGCCGTCGCGCAGCATCCGTGCCTGGTCGCCCATGCCGCACAGCAGCACGTCGATCTCGGCGGCGCCCGGCTCGGCGGCGTGCGCGTCGAGCAGCTTCTGTAGCAGTTCGTGGCCGGCGCCGGCCTTGGTGACCAGGGTCAGCCGGTTCACGCCGGCAGCGGCGCGGCGGGTACGCCGGGCGGCAGCCGCGGTGGCGTCCAGGATGGCGCGGGCCTCGTCGAGCAGCACCTGACCGGCGTCGGTGAGGGCCACCCCCCGGCGGTCACGGTCGAGCAGGGTGACGCCGAGCCGGCGTTCCAGCTGGGCGATCGCCCGGGACAGCGGCGGCTGGGCGATGCCGAGCCGTTCGGCCGCCCGGCTGAAGTGCAATTCCTCGGCGACGGTGACGAAGTACCGCAGCTCACGGGTCTCCAGCGTCTCCACGCCGACAACGATACGCCGGTGATACCCACCGGGTATGACAGTGGCACCCAAGCGGTGTAACGCCGGCACCCGCTACCGCGCCACCATCGCCCCATGACCGAAACGAAGACCGCGCTGATCACCGGCGCGAACAAGGGACTGGGCTACGAGATCGCCGCCGGGTTGGGCGCGAAGGGCTACCGGGTGGCGGTGGGAGCGCGCGACGCGGCCCGCGGTGAGGCGGCAGTCAAGGCGCTGTACGCCGCCGGCGTCGACGCGTTCGCCGTACCGCTGGACGTCACCGACGACCACAGCGTCACCGAAGCCGCGCGTCTGATCGACCGCCGGGGCGGCGGCCTGGACGTCCTGGTCAACAACGCCGGTATCTCCGGCGAGACCGGTCCGGGGTGGGACCAGGACCCCACCACCCTCGACCTCGACGCCGTACGGGAAGTCGTCGAGACCAACGTGTTCGGCGTGATCCGGGTGACCAACGCGATGCTGCCGCTGCTGCGCCGGTCGGCGTCGCCGCGCATCGTCAACATCTCCAGCAGCGTCGGGTCGCTGACCTGGCAGTCGGACCCGGAGATCAACGTCGGCCCGATCATGGCGGCCTACTCGCCGACGAAGACGTACCTCAACGCGATCACCGTGCACTACGTGCGGCAACTCGCCGACACCAACATCCTGATCAACACGGCCTGCCCGGGACTGGTCGCCACCGACTTCACCGGCGGGGTCGGGCGTCCGGTCCAGGAGGCCGCCGCCACCCCGATCCGGCTGGCCATGCTGCCCGACGGCGGCCCGACCGGCACGTTCGTCAACGACGACGGCGTCATCGCCTGGTGACATTCGGCCCGAGCGGTGGACCGACGCGGCAGGGGCGGCCTCCGCGATGTCGAGGGTGACCCTTGACATCGGTCGGCCCACGCAGGTCAGGACGTAGCCGTCGGCCTGCCGCCCTGGGGTGAGGCAGTTCGGCTCGTTCTTGGGAGCCCACGGGCGCGAGCGCGCCATGGCAGGGTTGTCGGTCAGTTCGGCATGCTCGACGTCGACGACTGAGAGGGCGGCGTCGATGTCCGATTCCGTTCGGCGCGGGTGATCCCAGCTGCCTGCTCGTGCGCCCGGTCCAGGATGGCCTCCGCCTCCCGCCGGGCGGCGGTCAGGATCTTGTCGGCCTCCCGCTTCGCCTCGGTGCGGTGATCGTCGGCCTGCTCCTCGGCGAGCCGGAGAACCTGCTCGACCCGGGTGCCCAGGCCGGCCAGGCCGGGCCGGTCCGCTCGACCTGTGTGCGCACGTCGCGGCCGACTGCGTCGGCGACGCGCGGAGTCTGCCGATCCCACCGCCGCCGCCCCGTCGCCGGCCACCCCAACGTCCTCGTCATGGTCGTCCGGCTGGTCAACGTTCGCTGCCGTACCGACCAGGTGGAGCGCGAGACCGAGCGCGGTGACGGCGATGCCGGACCAGAGAGTGGCCGAACCCAGCGACGGACCGACCATTACTCCGACGCCGAGCCCGAAGAGCACAGATGCAGTCTTCGCCGGTTTGCGCACGGAACCTCCTCCCTGGAGCGTGGTAACAGGTTGGCCGTCTGCCGCAAGCATGGCGAGCGAAGTCAACCCGGCGGTAGCCACCATGGCTTTGGGTGGCGGCGTCGGGACCGCGAAGTGCTATGCCAACTCGGGCCCGGTCGCGGTGAACATCCACGGCGTCCACCCGGGTGTCTTCGGGCGCCAACAAGGTAGCCGTGAACTACGAGGCTGGCGGCCGGTGCAACACCGTGACCATGAGCAAGGGCAAGCCGACCGGATTCAAGAACGTTCAGGTGTACGAGCTGCGCATCTGGTGACGGCGGTGTGGCTCGACCGGCGTCAGCCCGGTCGAGCCACGGCCGGGGACCCTCGGTGGAGCGGGCCGCAGGTCACATGCGGATGATGATTTTGCCCTTGGCGCGGCCCTGTCCGAGGTTGGGCGAAGCTCTCGGCGATCTGCTCGAACGGGAAGACCCGGTAAGTCACCGCCCGCAGCGTGCCCTGGTCGACCAGGCCGGCGGCTCGGCGTACCGCCGGTCGCGGTGGCCACGGACGAGTACGTCGAGGTCGGTTCCGCTGGGACGCATCCCCCGGCTCCGGTCGAGCGTGTCACGGTGGGCCGGAGGCAGCACCTTCGGTGGCCACACGACCGATGCTCCTGATTTTCAGTCCAGTCCGCTACCGGTCAACGTAGTGGTAGCGGCAGGCGACGATCTCGACGTCGTCCTTGCTGATCCGATACACCAGTCGATGTTCGCGATCGATCCGGCGGGACCAGAAGCCGGACAGCTCCCCCCGAAGGGGCTCCGGCTTGCCGATGCCCTCGTATCCGTTGCGCATCACGTCCGCGATGAGGTCATTGATGCGCTTGACCAACTTCCGGTCTGTATGGCTGAGATACTGGCTCCACGCCGTCGCGGTGAAGACCAGCCTCATGCGACGTCCCGCACAGTGGCCGGGTCGATCAGATCCCTCTCGGCCACGTCGCCCTTTTCAAGCTCCGCCATCGATCGGCGCAGAGCGGCGGCGTTGCTCGGGCTGCGTAGGAGGTACTCGGTTTCCTTCATCGACTCGTACTCCGCGAGCGGCACGATCACCACGGGATCGTGGCCTGACCGGGTCACCACCACTTCCTCCGCGTCGTTGATCACGCTGTCGAGTTCGGCGGCCAGGTTCTGCCGAAGCTGGGTGAAGTTCACGGTCCGCATGATCACCTCCGGGGTAAGTACAGAAAATTGTACCTCACGTGGGCTGTTCGGCCAGGTTCGCACGGAAGATCAACAAAGTGGGTCGCCTGAGACTCGAACCCCGAACGTTCTGATCCCAGGAGGTCGAGAAGGAAGCGCGTCCCCGGCCGCGCAGGCGGAGAGCGGACGCGCTAGCAGTCGGACGCGCTAGCCAGTTGAGCCAACGACCCCAGAGGTTGATCATCGCACCGATCGGGTCGATCCGGCCACCTGGTATCGGGGGCTCCGCCCAGCGCCGGTCGACACCAGCCCCGGCCAAGGTAACCCCGACGGCGGAGGCGGAAACAGACCAGGCATGGAAGACGACCGGACAAGATTCGCGGAACTGTTCCGGCGGCACTACGGCCCGGTCATGTGGTACGCGGCCCGCCGGGTCGGCCGGGAACGCGCCCCCGACATCGTCAGCGAGGCGTTCCTGGTGGCCTGGCGACGCCTGCCGGACGTGCCGGTCACCGACCCGCTGCCCTGGCTGTACGCCACCACCCGGCACCTGATCGGCAACGAGATCCGGGGCCGGGACCGGCAGGCGAGGCTGACGTCCCGGTTGGGCGCGGTCGTCGAGACGGTCGCGGCCGACCACGCCGATGCCGTCGTCGACCAGGTACGGGTACACCGAGCGTTGGCGCAACTGTCCGAAGCAGACCAGGAGGCGCTGCGGTTGGCCACCTGGGAAGGGCTCGACGCCACTGCCGCCGCCACGGTCCTGGGGTGCAGTCGTACCGCGTACAAGGTGCGGTTGTTTCGGGCCCGGCGGCGGCTGGCCGCCGCGTTGGAACCGGCACCGACCAGGAGGCCGGCGGACGCCGCGCTCTCCCCGCTGGCAAACGAAGGAGGATCGTGATGGAGACCGACCGACTGATACGGGATGCGGATCCCGTCGCCGACTGGCGGGTGGACGCGGAATCGCCTCAGGCCACAGCGATGCTGGCCGGCATCCTCGCGCAGCCCCGGTCCGACACCGTCGAACGGCCCGGCTTGGCGGCGGTACGGAGACAGCCCGGCGCTGTGCGTCGAATGCGGCACCGGCGGCTGGCGGTCGGCGGGGTTGCCGCTGCAGCTGTGGCGGTGGCCCTCGCGGCGTCGACGATCTGGATCGACGGCCCCGGCGGTGCCACCCCCGCGTACGCGGTGACCACGAACCCCGACGGTTCGGTGGAACTGATCGTGGAGTGGGACCGGCTCAATGATCCAGCTGGTCTCGCCGCCGACCTGCGCCAAGCCGGCGTACCAACCGAGCTGCGCTACGCCGAGCAAGCTCGCCCTGTGCCGTTCTGCGACCCCGCAGAGACGGAGCGAACGGGCGAAGGCGTGAACCAGATGAGTCCCAACGGGCAGCCGGTCTCCACTGACGGGTACGTCATCCGGCCGGCGCTGTTCCCCGATGACAGCATCCTGGCCATCTCGCACTACTCAGACACGGCGACCCAGATGACCTACACGATGTTCTATCTTGCGCCAACCGACGGCACCTCCTGTGCCTTGTCCGGCGTGCTCGGCTCAGCCCGCTACACCGGGCCCAGCCCGCACCCGACCAGGGTCGTGTGGCCGCAGCCGGCTGAGTGACCGTGCGGCTGCGCGCCGAAGTGACGCTGACGCACGTTAAAACGCGAAAATAGCGTGCGTCAGCGTCACTTCGGTGGCTCGCTCCAGACGTCCGAGCACACGTGGTCGGGGCCAGCCATCGGAAGGTCACCATTCTCCCCCGTTCTTCCCCTGTGGTGATCTCGCGGCCCGCGCCACGGCGTAACTCCAGATGCAGGCCGAGGGTCGAGGTCACGGCGAGGACCTTGTCGAGCTGTACGGTCCGTTGGCCGTTTTCCAGGGCGTAGACGAACCGTTCGGAGACTCCGGCGAGATCAGCCAACTCGTCCTGGCGCAACCCGAGTGCGCGCCGACGCTGACGGATGGTCTCGGCGAACTCGTCGCGTTCCCGGCTGCGCTCCACAGGTTCGGCTCGTTCCATCCTTCAGCCCAGCAAACCGCACGATCGTGCGGCCCATGGGCAGTGCAGGCCCGATCGGGGCGTCAGGGCAGCGCAATCCACACGTACGTGCAGATCGCCGGCCATCGGAAGGCGATGCGGGTCAGGCGTAAGTCGTCAGCCGCGCGATACTGTAGTGCGGTTACGCGCCCTGCGGTTCGATCGCCAGCGGGGTAGTAGGCCGGTCAGGGTCCAGTCTGTGGCCTCGTTGATCAGGCTTCCGAGCGCACGTTTCCGTTGGCGTCGACGTCGATGTTCCCTTGCAAGCCGCTGCCGCAGTCTCCTCCCGGTGCATCGACCCGCTTCGCGGTGAGCACCCGGGCTTCGTTGACGATCTCCGCGCCGCCGGCGTCAACCAGGCTCAAAGTCACCTCGACCGGGCTGGACGGCAGGTTGGCGACGGAGGCGAATCCGACCCTGTCACCGGTGGCGAACGCGTCCGCCGAGCAGACCCCGTCAGATCCGCCTTCAGCGCAGCCGTTGTCGGTGACGGCCGAGCTGGGGAGGAGAGTGACCTGTCGTCTCTGACAGGAGGAATCCCAACAGATCACGAACTCGGCTGTGCTGACCTGCTCCGCCAACGGTGCGGCAATACGGACCCCGATCCCGGTCTGGACACCGACCAGTCGACACGCCTCTCCGGTCGAGGTGCTGGCGCAACCCGCCAGCGACCCCATGATCAGTACAGCGGCAACCAGAGACCTGCGCCTGCCTATTACGACTCCCATCGTTCCAATAGTGCCGCCGGGTAGTGGTACGGTGCGGGCGTGCGCGCTGTCCGGGTTGGACTGGCCATCGCCGTGCTGTTTCTGGTCGCCAGCGCGACAGCGGTGGCCGTGCCGCTGGTGCGGGCCGGCCGGTCAGCGAGCGAGCCGGATGGGCGGCCGGCCGCGACCGTCGAGCAGTTCGCCTGTGCGCAGGTGACGTCCAGCATCGATGACTACTGCCAGCGCATCCTGGAGGATCTCGGCCGGCGTACGCCGCTGACGGACGACGAACGGGTAGCGGCGCAGCCGCGCCGGCAGGCGGCGCTGGACGGCTTCGTCCGCCAGCTCGGTGCGGACTGTCCTGGGCCGCTGGAGCACTGCCGGCTCCCGGTCACGACACCGGAGGCGGTCCGGCAGGCGCTGATCGCCGCCGGCTTCAACGAACCGGTGGTACGGCCGGCCCGGTTCACCGACCCCGCCCCGGCGGGTGCGATCCTGTACGCCGTCCGGGCCGGGCACGCCTGCCTGCTCGGCTACCTTCGGTCGGAAACCGCCGCGCCACCCCTCATCGTGGGCCGCCTGCCCGACGACGCCTGCCTGTCGCACTGAGCGATCCCCCACGCCTGAAGTAGTCCACCGTCACCAGAGTGTCCAAGACCGGCGACGTCGGCGGTGCGCCTCAGGCTCCGTAGGGGTCCCGGAGGCCACCGTCCATGACGCTGTCCGGGTCAGCACGGAACCGCGCCGTATCCGTCACCGGTGCGTTCGTTGACCCGCCCGCGAACTGCTCACGGGTCACCACTCGATGCCGACGCAACGGAATCAACTCGCCGATGGGGGTGCCGTTGCGGGTGACGACAAACGACTCGCCGTGCGCGACGGCATCCATGATCTTTCCGGATCTCGCCCGGAGATCCCGTTGGGTGAGCTTCGCTGCCATGCAGGAAGACTGGCATGGCATCAGGCGCTAGTCCTCGCATCGAGAGCGACGAACGCGTCTACGGAGGCCGCGGTGTCCGTGTCTGGATCGAGCAGGAACCGTGCCACGAACGCCGGCTCGGTGATGGTGGTGTACGGATCGCCGGTGCCCATGGACGCCAATCATGGCCTACCGCCGGGGTCGTCAGCGCGTCTCGTGGAGTGCCTGGTAGACGGCCTGTCGCAGATGTACTGCCTCTTCTTCGTGGTCACAGAGCAGCAGCACGGTGAATGGGACGGACCTCCCCTCCGGTCGGCCGCCCGCGCCAGACCAGTGGCGAACTGCGTGGGCAAGGACGCGGAAGAGCGTGCGCTGATCCGGAGCACTGTCCGGCAGCAGTTGGGGTGCGTTGTCGACGATCACCAGGTAGCCGTCCGCCGGCAGCCAGTGCAGATCTCTCAGACAGTCGGACAGTGCGTCCCAGTTCCAACCGAAGTAGCTGGGGAAGAAGAAGGAATCCGAAAAGTCGTAAAAGACCTGGTTGGCATCTGTTGTCCGCGTACCGCCGAGGCGGGCCACCACGAACTTGCCGGATGCCGGTAGCACCGTGGCCAAACTCCACCAAGGAGCCACGCGAGCAGACCACGAGCGGCTCGCTGAAGCGTTGCCACGCCTCCTGCATCGTCCTGTCCACCTCGTTCGATGTTCCCCAAACCTTCTCCGTCTTGTGCACTGGTCCGCTCGGACCTTTCCAGTCTCCGGGATCCGTGACCTCCGCAAGCAATGAAGGGTTCTGGGACGGCTTGCTCGAGAGTCACGGAACGGTGTCGGCGGCCGATGGCGGTGGGAACAGTTGACGCAGCGTCGGGCCGATGGCGGCGGCCAGGGTGCCGTTGTCGCCGGAGTGCATGACCAGGTTGACCACTCCCATCGCGACGTGTCCGGTGCGGGTGTCGGCGGCTGCGGTCGCAATGTCGGGCAGTGCGAGATCGGCGAGTAGTCGCCGTACCAGGATGCCTTCGCCCCAGAACGCCTCCGTCGGGATGGGGAGCCGGCCCAGCCAGGACAGCAGGATCATCGCCCTACCGGTCGGTGAGGGCATGATGGCATCGAGTCGGTGACGCACGTCGTCGATCTGGGCCTCGGCCAGTTCGCCGGACTGCTGACCGGTGACGGTGACCAGCACGGGATGCAGGACATGAGGAACTCCGCGCTTAGTGAGGTATCGCCTGCCCGCCTCGCCGGCTGGTCGGAACTGAGGGTTTGTCTCGTGTAGGCCCAGCAGGTCGGCCAGCGGTGGCACAAAGGCGGCGAGTTGATCCGGCACACCGTGCTCGGCCAGGAACAGGTGGAGCGCCGCGGGATCCGCCACGGCATGGTCGTCACGGAACCGCGACCGCTCCCAGCTGACGGAGCCGTGCCCGTGGATCCCGGCGCTGGCGAGCACCTGACCTCCGGCGGCGCGGAGCACGATGGTCGGCCCACCGTGACAACGACAGATGCCGCCGGGGAAGCGGCCTTTGGTCGTCAAGACGCGTGCCGCGTCGACCGCTGCCTGGTCCGACAGCTCAGCCAGGATCGTACGGTCGCGAAGAGGACCGCCGTCCTCACCGCCCTCGACAACCTGCACCATGTGCGTTCGGGACCAGACATCGTCAAGCCACTCAATCATCTGCCCTCCTGCCGGCGATCGGTTCGGCCACTCAGTCGAACCAGTTGAACAGCAGAGCACTCCATCTGGTTCCTGCGCGGGTCACTGCAGATGGACGTGGATCCCGTCCTCGGCGAGCCAGTGCAGGAGTTGCCCGAATGCCGGGCCGCCGGCTGCGGCGGGCGGGGTCAGGTGTTCCTGAGCCACAGCCGAATGCCGCCAGACCAGCTTGAATGGCCAGGCAGCTCCCCAGCCACCTCGTGTGCAGTCGTGTAGCGCGTCGGCGTTCGAGCCGAAGTAGCCGCCGGGCCCGTTGACCGCCTCACCGATGGCGCAGTAGAAGCCTTCGACGTCGGTGACGTTCCGCCCGTCGAGCTCGTAGGTGGTGCCGGCCGGCTTGTCGGCGGCGTCGTGCCGCTGGTGGGCAAGCGCCGCCATGGTCCACTGGCGACGGACAGTGCGGTCGCAGCCCACCCAGTTGCCTGGTTCGGCCGGACGCCCTGCGCGCCAGAGTTCCCAGATCTGGCGTGCCCCGCGCGGCATCGGGCCAGCTATGGCGGTGTCCAGGGTGACATCGACCAGGCCGCTGCCCAGGGCCGACGGGCGAACCGCAGCCACCGCACCTTCGACATGTACGCCGACCACCGGTGTCGCGCTGCCGTCGTTGGCCACGCTGGCGATGGAGGCACGGATTCGGCGGCGCCACGCCGCACCGCCAGGGTCGCCGGTCCCGCGATCCAGCGCGTCGAGTGCGCGTCGCAGAGCCGGCGCGGGATCGCATCCGATCAGCACCGTCGGCCGTACCGCTGACAACACGTGCTGCACGTCCTCGAAGAGCCCGTCGATGTCGACACAGGCGGCGATGGCTTTGTCTGGACCGTCCGCGTCGTCGTCGACCAGCAGCCAACGGAGCGGCACCGGGCGCACCGAGGTCAGCAGCGAGTCTTCCTTGCTCCATCCGCCATGAGGCATTCCACGACCGTACCGGCAGGCAGCCTGGCGGCCGTCTGCCGAAGCAGCGCCACAAGCCGTCCGGGCTGCTGAAGTTCACCTCGTGGGGGGTCTTCTTACCGCCGTTGACTGGGCAGCAGGGCATCGACGCCGATCGCGCGTCCCCAGCTCACCGTTGACCAGATGCATCAAATCCTCGCCGGCTCAACCGGGGCTGATCAGTGCTCGTCGGTGGATCAGTCGGTGTCGGTGGCAGCCTGTACCGCCAGCCGCCGCCGGTCCGGTGACACCACCGCCAGACCGATATTCCAGGCGACGTTGTCGAACCATCCGGGGCCCCCGGCGAACGAATACCACGAGCAGCGATGCGCCAGCGCTTCGACGTCACCGGCCGGTGCGTCGTGCGCAGCGCCGACCAGCGCCGCAACCGATTGCCACGCCAACAGTCTTCCGTACGCTCCGTACTCGCCGCGGTTGTACGCGCCGCCGGTCGAGGCTGCCGAGAACAACTGCCGCCACGCCTGCGGCGGCGAGCATGTGCCGAGCCCGGTCGTCATGCCCTGGGTGCACTCCAGGTCGATGCTCAGCAGCGCATCGCCGACGGCGTCCGGCGGGAGGTCTTCGTCGAACGCGAACGTCCGTGCCTCGATACGGCCGTTGGATCCCTCAGCCCAGTTGTCGACCGCCGCGCTCAGCGCGGCCGTCTCGTCGGACGCGGTCGTCTCCCGCCAACGAGGAACAGGACCGTGCCCGTGCACGGGCTCCGCCGCCATGACCGGTAGGTCATGGCTGCCCCGACCGAGGTGGTACCTAGGACGGCTGGGGTGCCCTTTGATCGGCGTCAACGACAACGGCAGCCAGCCGAGCGGATGATGGCGCCAGTGCGGCGAGACAACCCACCGGTGGTGCACCTCGGCACCACGCAACACCAGTTCCTGCAGCAGGCAGGCCCGCAGCTCCTCCGACCTACCCGTATCGAACACGCCGCCCAGGTCTGCGACGGAATGGGCCGAAGCGAGCAGCGACGCGGCGTACCGGACCTGGCGACGGTCCTGGACGACGGAGATCAACCGAACGGCCTGGTCGGTCGCCCCCGGCGTCTGAGTCAGCAGCCTCAGCGTCCGATCGAAAACGTTGCGATACTGCCAAGGCGTTGTCGGATCGCCCCCGTACCTGCGCCACGCCGCGATGCCGAGGTCCGTGACGAAGCGCGCGTCGCCGGCCTGGAGACGCTGCTCGGCGAGCTCCCAAATCCCCGTCACTTCGCCCAGCTCGGCGAGGCCGGCAACGATGCTCCGGGGATCGTCATCCACGCCGAGGACTCTAACCAGCATTCACCCCCTGGGCGACACCGTCTGGTCAGCCGTCGACGGCCAGGAACTGGCGGCGCCCCCGCAGGTAGGGCTCGACATCCGTGACCCGGCGAAGCCGTACCCCCGATGGATACATGCCGCGCGCCCGGAGCACGATCTGGTAGCCGTCAATCCTGGTCCCGGCGATCCAGCCACCAGGATGCCGCCAGAGCTGGAAGGCGCGCGGCTGGTCATCGACGTGGATGACGACCGGCTCTGGCGACGCCGCCTGCAGCTCCGCCTCGATCCGCCGGAAGGCCGCCTCGTCCCGAGGCGGTTCGGTGCCATACCGTTGCTCCCGCCGGGTCTCGAGCACGACATCTCCTGTGGTGGGCGAGCCCACCAGTACATCGACGTACGGCTCCGAGCCGGTGGGCGATCCGTGCCCCAGCCCGGCCAACTCCAAGTGGTCGTCCCACCTGGCCCAGCGGCTGATCAACCGGAGCCCGCCCCACGCATCGAGCCCGTAGAGGGGCAGAACGTGGGCGGTGGCCCGGATGGCCGCTTCCTGATCGTCCGCCCGTACCCTCATCTCCTCCGGACCGAGCCGGGCCGGTTCTTCCCGCATCGCGTTCCTCCGAATGTCCGGTGCGCGAACCCTCTTCCGCTCACGCTATCATGCTCGCCATTTTGGAACCGCCTGCTGCCCGGTCGTATTCGTCACCTGACGAATACGACCGGGTAGATTCACTTCACACAGACGGGTCAGTCACAACATTTCTCCGCCGACCGGAAATCGTGGCAACCGGATCGCAAACCGAGACTCAGGTGATCTGCTCGGTTGTCGACGGACCGAGCGAGAAGCAGATCGTACCGTCCGTCAGGATGACGTAGGAATAATAGGGAACTCCTGCGGTTGCCAGGCTGGGCGTGAGGCTGAGGATTCTCGCCGGGGCGCTCCAGACCGAAGTTCCGACCGGAGCGTCGTAGCCAGTCTGTTGGCTGCTGCCCCCAGCGTCGGTGATGTTGACGCGCCAGTTGATGTCCCAGATTCCCGGCCAGTCGAGCCGGACCGTAAACCCGGTTCCCAGGTCGGCGTTGCCGCCGCCCATCGCCAACAGTCGGACCCAGGACAGGCCACAGTTGCCGTCTTCGGCGTCGTAGCCCTGGGTGCCGACCGTGCCGACCGGCGGCAGTACCGCACCGGTTGGTGCGACCCGCCCGGCCCGTACGCTCTCTGCCAGATCGTGGCGTACTGAGGTGCGCGACCCGTCGGGGAGGGTGACCACCTCGTAGCCATTGCTGGCTGCGACCTTGACATCGAAACCGCCGACTACCAATCCCTTGGCGGTGCTTACGGAAGTGTCGCCCGGAACGGCTGCATTCGCCAGGGCCCCAGGTGCCGCCACCGTTCCGGCCACGAGTAGCGCGAACGCGATGGCCATCAATCCGAGACGGCGCTTTGTTGAACGCCAGATGCTGGTGCGAACAAGATTTTGCATGGTCCCCGTTCCCTGTGTCGGTAACAGAAATTCACCCGGCCAGGTCTCTACACACTAACATCGATGCCGTCCATATTGTCCTAACTATAACTTTAGTGGCAAAAATGCTTGATCGCGATCAGTGCAATGTCACTTGAGGTGGAGACGGGCTGGTTAGTGCGGCACGATTCCGTACCGGTGGACAAGCCGAACCCCGACTGGCCTGCGGATTACCGCGACCTGGTGGAAAGACGGATGTCTGCCACGGCCGGAAACCGGCACCTGCAGCTGATCGAGCGTCCGGAGTGCAAGCGTCGGTGGAAGACCGATGGCTGGGCCAAGATGCAGGCGGATGCGTTGCGGGACTGGCTGCTGGAGCGGTTGGAGGCCCCCGAGCTGTGGGGCGGCACGCCGGAGCCGCTGTCGGTGGCGCAGCTCGCCGACCGGGTGGCCGGCGACGCCGACTTCCAGCAGGTGTTGGCGCTGCTGCCGGAGTACGAGGGGATGAGCCTGGTCGTCGCACTCGACAAGTTGCTCGCGACCGAGCATGTGCCGTTCCTGCCGAAGCAGCGCTACAAGCCGTCCGGGCTGCGTAAGCGGGTGTTGTGGGAGCAGACCTGGGAGAAGCAGCGGCGTGAGGACGCTGGGGAGTCGGTGGAGATCGACGTGCCGCCGAAGTACACGTCGGCGGACTTCGTCCGGCCGTCGTACGCGAAGGCGCGGGGCAAGCTCGATGTGCCGAAGGAGCGCTTCATCTCGTACCCGGAGATGGGCCGCGACACCGATTCCAGCCTGCTGCTCGGCTGGGCGGGGTGGGACCACCTGGCGCAGGCGCAGGCGTTGGCCACGGTGTACGTGAATCGGCGCAGCCAGGAGGCGTGGGAAGCGCACCGCCTGCTGCCGCTGCTCGCCGGTCTGCTGGAGCTGGAGCCGTGGCTACACCAGTGGTACGCCGCCGAACGCCCCGGCTACCCCGGCTCGCCGGCACAGTTCTACACCGATTTCATCAACACCGAGCTGTCCACCCTCAGTTCGGACCGCACCGCCCTGTCCCTGCTCCGCGGCCTCCCCGAGTAGGACCCGACATCGTCCGACCCTGTTGGACGGTGCCAGCGTTCGATAGGTTCGGCTTGTAGCGGGAGGGCGATGGATCGGTGGCCGATGAGCGTTGACGATGTGAAGCGCACGGTCGAGCTGGGCAACGAGGCAGTCCGACAGGGGTGCCAGATCCTTGAACAGGCACTCGCTGAGGCTGAGGAAGCGGGTGCCCTGGCGCGGGCCACGATGCATGACAGCACCCACGACGAGGTGGAGAAGGCAAAGGCGAAGCTGGACTCGTTGGAGCGTGAGGTCGAGCTGGCGATCCGGCGGTTCGAGGCTGCGGTGCAGAACGCGAACGAGTACGTGGCCAAGCTCTGATGTCCGGGACCCTCGGCGACGTCGTGGCACGGCTTTACGCTGCCAGGGAGCGGCTGCTTGCCGCAGCCGTGACCGCCAACCGCGCGCAAGCCGACGCCGACCAAGCGGCGACTCACTACGCGGAGGCTGCTCAGGGAAGCGACGATCAGCTGATCAAGACGGCGATCGCCGAGGTAAAGATCGCTGGCGCGAAAGCCGACCGGGTCGCTGGGATCCTGAACGACATCTGTGAGCACATCGTCGAGTACGTGAATGACATTGCTCCGGGTGTAGCGCCTGCTGCTGACCCCAAAATTGATGTCTCCGGCGAGCGCCTTGTGGCAGAGGCTGAGGGAAGTGGAAGCAGAGCCGATCGATTCGCGCGTCGCTTCGTGCAGAAGTCAGACTCCGCTGAGGAGCATCTGCAGAACGCCGAAAAGACGATGCAGACCGGGAAGGAAATTCTGGATCTGTTCAAGATCAAGCCGGGTTCGGAGAGTGCGACGACGATAGCCCCGGAGTCGCTTCCTGCCGATCGTCCGGCTGTGGACAACCCTGTGACTGCAGTAATCATGGCTGCGGGTGCCACCGCGTTGGTGGGTCGCGAGATGTGGAAGAAATACAAGAAACGCCGTGAAGGGAAGTAGATAATGAAGATCGAGCCAGGCCTGGTCGAATATTTTCGCACCATGCTCAGGGGTGACTACGTCGAGAATGATCGCCTAGAGGCTCAGTTGAACACCAAGGGTTGGGGCGACTTCTCGACTCTGCTGGGGATTGTCTTCTACTATGCAGTCAACCATCGCCTATCGGAACGTGCTAGTGAAGCCGACATCGTGCAATTCGTTGCGGAGCTGCGCACAGCTGCTCCGGTGGATCCGCGTGAGATCGATGCCAATGCTGCGGAACGCCTGGTGAAGGCGGCACTCGACCCCGATGTCGAGTCTGACTTCGATCCTGAGATGGCAGGCAAGATCCAGAGCCTCACCATCATGCATGTGCTCGGCGAGGGCCGGGCTAGCGGGGACGAGATTGATGCCATCCTCGTCAGCGCGGTCGAAACCGCGAACCGACTCTGATGACTGACTCGCAGTCCAGTAAAGCCTTTAGATTTCTTCGATCACAAGTTCTGCTATCGAAATTGGTTGTAGTTTTCTGTGCGGCATCTGTCATTGCTGCCTGTGATTCGGTGCCTAACGTGGCTCCGAGTCAAAGTGCCAACTCTACAGTGCGGTCAGGGCGAAGCGCTGCTGCGTCAGTCAAGATGGCTGAGTACGTCAAATTTGTCGACGAGGCAAATGTGCAGGATTCGTCCACTCTCGTTCGCGCGGCTGCCCAACCGATCACCGTGAACCAGGAATCTTCCGAGCAGGCGGATATCATTCGTGATGAGGACAGTAGCCGGTGGCCGCCCGGCAACTACCGGTTGGTGGTCTACTGCGCGGGATCGGGGACGCTGCGTGGCCACCTTGGGATTGGTGACGATTTGAGAGTCGAAGCGTTTCCTCCCTGTTCCGTCGATGGCACGACCGGTGTAGTAGATCTCCGTGTCGCCGAGCAAACCTCGGACTTGAAAGTGATCATCTCGTCTGCTGGACCGGTGGAGGCGGCTATCGCATATCAGTTGCAGCGACAGTAACTTGCGCGGCGAAACATAGTACACTGTGGAGTTTATTGTTCAGGTACAGGTGCCACTCAAATTCACCTGCTTCAAAGAATCTCGGCGTCCCCCTCAAGCTTCGTAGTGCTCGGGGGGTGGGCTTCGTGGAGCAGGCCTTCGGCTTCCAGGAGGAAAGCATCAAGTTGTTCCTCGGTCGATTGGGCGTCCTCGACGAGCCTGAACAGTAGCTTGGCCTGGATTTCTGCCATCTCGCCGATGTCGAGTTTGTCTACGGTTTCTTCGGTGCCTGCGAGGTCCAAGCCGAGAGGGCCATTCAAAACCTGATCGACACCCGTAGAGGTGACGGTGGGTGATGTTCGTGGGTGGCCGGCACCG